>CAZTES010000023.1:0-4636 GCA_964612275.1 uncultured Rikenellaceae bacterium | reverse complement strand
ATACAACGATTTAAGATCAAGTGGTTTATTCCGGTCTTCCCTGGCCAATTCCCCCAATATCTGGTATTGCTTGCCGTTCATAATAAAATAGCCAAATCGCTGTCCACTGAGCGCCAATTGTAAAGTTTGCCCTATATTCTGGGTAGAAACCCCCAGGAGATTGGCTTTATCACGGTTTATTACAATCTGCAGTTCCGGTTTGGTAAATTTCAAATTAACATCGGCCATAACGAAAGTGGGATTGCTGTTCACTTCGGCCATAAATACAGGTATTATATCCCGGAGTTTATCGATGTTGGGCGCCTGAAGTACATACTGAATGGGCAGTCCGGCACGCCGGCTACCAAAGGTCGATTGCTGTATTACGTTGGCACGGGCGCGGGTCTTTTTCCGGAGTTCTGCTGTTAACTGATTGGCAATTTCTTGTTGAGATCTTTTCCTTTCAGCGGGCTCAACAAGCAGGATACGGACAAAACCACCTCCTCCCCTGACCATGATGGTTATCTTGTCATACTCTGGAATAATACGTTCTGTCAGTGCTCCGATATCTTCCACATAACTGAGATTGAACTCGTACGTGGCACCTTCCTGTGAGGTAATGCTCACATTCATCTGCGACCTGTCTTCAAGAGGTGCCATTTCTGCCGGAATATTTCCCCATAAAATAAAAATCAGGAAAATTGCCAATGCGAGAATGATCAATGAGATATATTTTTTACGAAGGAACGAATCGAGTGAATTCTGATAGGCTCTGTTCATAGCCACAAAGAATTTTTCCGTAAAATTATAAGCTTTGCTTCTAGTATGTCTTGTTTTCAGTAATTTCGTTGAAAGCATGGGGGTTAAAGAAAGTGCCACAAAAGAAGATATAGCAACAGCACCGGCAATCACGATACTAAATTCCCTGAATAGTCTTCCAGTCATACCTTCCAGGAATACAATGGGAATAAATACCGAAACAAGCGTAATGGTTGTCGAGATAATGGCAAAAAATATTTCGTTCGATCCTGCAATCCCGGCTTCAAAAGGGGTCATTCCTTTCTCTATTTTCACATAAATATTTTCCATCATAACAATGGCATCGTCAACCACCAAACCAATAGAAAGAACGATCGCCAGCAATGTGAGCACGTTGATGGTAAAACCGGCAATGTACATGATGAAAAATGAACCGATCAAAGAGACAGGGATCACCAGGATTGGAATGATGGTGGTTCGCCAGTCGCGAAGGAAGACAAAAATGATAACCACTACAAGAAAGAAGGCAAGGTATATTGTGCGTTGTACTTCACTAATTGAGGAGCGTATGTATTTTGTATTATCGAAACCAACATCATATTCCACATCATCGGGTAGATCTTTCTTAATGTACTCGAGCCTGTTGTAAAGTTCATCCGCGATCTCAATATGGTTAGCACCCGGTTGAGGAACAATAACCGTTGCCACCATGGGTACGCCGTTCACTTTCATAATTCCGCGCAAATCTTCAGGGCCCAGTTCAGCACGGCCAATGTCACTGACCCGTACAATCTGGTCACCGGTTTGTCGCAGAATAAGGCTGTTGAATTCCTGTGGAGTAGTCATTAGCCCCAGGGCTCTGATGGTGAGTTCGGTTGTAGTCCCTTCGATTCTTCCTGCCGGTAGTTCAACATTTTCGCGCAAGATGGCATTTCTTACGTCAAGAGGCGTCATCTGGTAGCCTGCGAGTTTTGCCGGATCGAGCCAGATGCGCATGGCATACCGTTTTTGACCCCAGATCATAACAGCACTAACCCCTGAAATGGTTTGCAGCTGCTCCTTAAATGTCAGCTCCGCAATTTCGGAAAGTTCAAGAAGTGACCGTTGAGGGCTTGTGACAGCCACCATCATAATCGGGCTTGCGTCTGCATCGGCTTTTGAAACCGTAGGTGGATCACAGTCACGCGGCAGATACCGATGAGCCTGCGATACCTTGTCACGAACATCATTGGCGGCAGTCTCCATATCCACTGTCAACTCAAACTCAACACTAATGCTGCTGCGCCCCTGCCTGCTTCGGCTGGTCAAAGTGCGAATTCCCGGAATACCATTGATCGATTGCTCCAGTGGTTCAGTAATTTGTGTTTCTATCACATCAGAGTTTGCACCCGGATAAGATGTGCTAACTGATATAATGGGCGGGTCAACGCTGGGAAACTCTCTTACTCCCAGGTAGATCATTCCGATAATCCCGAAAAGGAGAATTACCAGCGAAAATACGGTCGCCAGAACAGGACGGTTTATGCTTACTGAAGAGAGGCTCATGGTTCAGAAATTACTATGGTTCCGTTAGTAACCAGGGTATCAAGCTGAACTGGAATATTATGCCTCAATTGCAAAATGGCTGTGGTAAGCAACGTATCCCCAAAATGTAGTCCGCTTCGGATCTGTATATGCGATTCGGTTCGCAGGCCGGTAGTCACGCGTACCTCTGCAGCCTTGCCATTTCTTAATATGAATACCTTATCTCCATCCATTTCAGGAATAATCGCTTCTGTTGGAACCGATATTGTGTTATCTATTTGTGATAAGAGGGCCGTAACACTGGCAAAGCGGCCCGGTTTAAGTTCCTCGTTGCTATTGGGGTAAATAGCCCTGGCGACTATAGTTCGTGTGTCCATGTTAACTTTGGGATCGACAGCGTAAACATTGGCTGAAAAAGTTTTAGGAATACCATCGATATCAAATGAAATGGGGAATCCGGGAGCAATTTCACCGGCATAACGTTCTGGAATGGAGAACTCGATTTTTAGCGGACTGATCTTGACCAGTCTGACTATTTTTGTTTGAGTGGTGGCAAAGGCCCCTTCACTGATCATGCGCAATCCAACTATCCCATCAAAAGGGGCCCTTAATTCTGTTTCGGAAATACGTGCTTCAATCAGCATGATGTCGGCTTCGATAGATTGAAGCTCGGTGGCAACCTGGTCGTAACTTTCACGGCTTATTGCATCCCGCTCGAGCAACTGCCGCTGCCTGAACTCACGCTCTTCCATGAGCTTCAGCTGTGCCTGGAGTTTTAATAATTGCGCCTGTAAAGGCCTGTCGTTAATCTTTGCCAGTAATTCACCCTCTTTAACCCTTGTACCTTCTTTGAAAAAGATTCCCACTACCTTGCCCGAAGTTTCGAACGAGAGTTCAACCTCCTCATCGGGAATCAATGAACCGGTGCTATAAATAAGCTCGTTCATCTGGGTTGGGACAATTATATAGCCACTGGCCAACAACGTTTGACCGCCCCCTCTCATACCCTGACCACGCATTGGTTGTCCTGTTTCCGGACCTGAATCAGACGTGAACAACGGTTTAATTTTGGGGTAAAAAATGATCCCAAGTAGTACCAAAATCAGAATTATAGTGATCGAAATCCTGAAGAATTTCTTAGTATTCAATGCCATTGAATTAATATTATTGAACTGTCGGTTATTAAAATTGTAAAAACTGTTTCGATTGTCTGATATATTACAGAAAAATCAAGATGCAAAAGTACAAATTGTTCAGGAAATTCACTTGTTTAATCTCATATGATTTGTTTTAAATAATTATTCGCCAAATGAGAACAGGATATCTGTTGATGATGTTTCTGGTCTAAGAAGATTTAATTCTTCATTTACACATGGATTTGGGCTATCCTCAAATGGGTTGCACTCGCGTTCATCATTGCCTGCCCCCTGGCATGGTTCATAGTCACAAAGTCCCCTTCTCCTCTTTTACCGGGCAACGAATTGCAGTTCTATACTCGTAGCACCTGACTGCCGTCCAGGCAGGCAAGCTCAAGTCGTACTACGAGTTTTGTTGATCTTTTATATAGTGATACGATGACTGTCGCGATGGGCCATCCCTTGATCGGCAAGTCATCGTATCACTTTTATAGCCATTAACGAACCTCTATACCGGTTTCGTCACCGATTGACGATTACCGAACGTATGTTGTACAATCCTCCAAACAATTACTCGATTTCCATAAAAAAAACTAATTTGCAATTCCTGTTGAATCATTCATTAACCTAACATATCCCATCATGAAAAATCGCGTAAAATCAGTCGTTTACACTACAACAAAAACAAGCATACCCCTTGTTTTACTCAGCCTGATTGCAATCTGTTCTGCATTTGGTCAGGCAGTTCCTGAAAACATCATTCATAAGATCACTTACCGCGAAATTGGTCCGACACGCCAGAGCGGACGGTTTGTCGATTTTGCCGTGGTGGAACAGGATTACACCGTCTTTTATGCAGCAACCGGATCCGGCGGACTATGGAAAACCATGAACAACGGCATCTCCTTTGAACCCATTTTCGATTTTGAAAATTTAATTTCCATTGGAGACGTTGCTGTTGCTCCTTCCAACCCGGATATCGTATGGGTGGGAACCGGAGAAGCCAATAACTCCCGCAGCACCTATTGGGGTGATGGAGTATACAAATCCACCGATGCCGGGAAAACATGGACAAACCTGGGTTTGAAAGAATCCCACCACATCGGACGGATTCTCATTCACCCGCAAAATCCGGATATTGTTTATGTTGCCGCCCTGGGACACCTATATTCAGAGAACCCGGAAAGGGGATTATATAAAACCATCGATGGTGGGAAAACATGGGAGCTTGTACTGGA
>CAZTES010000022.1:0-26703 GCA_964612275.1 uncultured Rikenellaceae bacterium | reverse complement strand
GGACGCAAAATATGGTTCGATGAAGATGTCAACCGCCTGAATGCCGATAGCAGAGGCAGGTTCCTTGGAGAATTTAGCGCAAATGATAAAATCCTGGTCATTACAAAAAGTGGAACATTCCGGCTCTCAAACTTCGACCTGGCAAACCACTATGAAGACGATATCCTGGTCCTTGAGAAATTTGACAGCTCAAAAGTATATTCCTCCATTTATTATGATGGTAAATTGAAGTATTACTACGTGAAACGGTTTACCATCGAACCGAATGAAAAAGCGCTGAGCTTCATCAATGGACATAGCGAATCCCGCCTGGTTAGCCTTACTGAAGTGGAATATCCACGTTTCGAAATTGAATTCGGCGGGAAAAATAAAAACAGAGAGTCTGAAATTATCGAGGTGGCTGAGTTTATTGGTATAAAAAGTTATAAGGCGAAAGGTAAACGACTGACCAATTATCATGTTGAAAACATTAAAGAGCTGGAACCTGTCGTGAAAAAAGAGGGGGTGACCACAGAAGAAGCGGATGAAGAAAAGGGGATGAACAAGGACGATATACTTCTGGAGTTTGACGATGAAAGCGGTCAGATGAGACTGGATCTGAAATAATATCACCATTGAAGATATTTCTTGTTGGTTTTATGGGCAGTGGAAAGTCGACGGCGGGTAAAAAGCTTGCTGTAAGACTGGGGTATCAATTCATTGATCTGGATGAGTACATCGAAAAGATGGCCGGGATGACCGTTTCTGCCATTTTTTCTTCAAAGGGAGAACATGCTTTCCGGAAATTGGAAAGAGAAGCATTAAATCGGATCGATCGGTCAGAAAAGGTTGTTATAGCAACGGGAGGAGGTACACCCTGCTTCTCAGACAATATGGATTTCATGAACAAATCGGGGAAAACAGTCTATCTTAAAATGCCGGTACAGGAACTGATTGACCGGCTTCAGCATGAGAAGGAGGACAGGCCGTTGATCTGTGGGAAAAATGAGGAGGAACTGCAGCGTTATGTCCGGGATAAACTGGAAGAGCGGGAAGCCTATTATAGAAAAGCTCAAATCATCATTGATGGTGACGCATTGGACCTGAACCGATTACTCACCCGTCTCCAGTGAATACTTCTGTTTGAATTCATAATCCGGATCAATCCTAAGGTATTTGGATAACAGCCTGGTACCAATATAAAAAGGAATGGTATCGAGCAGGGCAGATGTCATTTTAAAAACGTAGTTGGAGAGGATAAGGATAAGGACAGCATGCACAGCCGTTTCACCCGGATGAATTGAGATGGCATCATGAGCCCAGAGATACGTGATTGTAACCACAGCAATGGAGTCCACCATCTGGCTGGTAAGGGTGGATCCGTTGTTTCTCAACCATAACATCCTCCCTTTTGTCATCTTTCGCAGCCGGTGAAAAATGTGAACATCAATGAACTGGGCAGCTAAATAAGCCAGCATCGATGCAATGGTTGCACCGAATGTCCACTTTCTTATCTGAAAAAAAGTCCTCACTTCAATGTCAACCGGAAGCCCGTCGGGCGCCATTTCAGGATGAGGCGGCAAAATACCCCCCACCCACAAAATAAATAAAACCCAGATGTTTAAAAACAATCCTACCCACACCACCTTGTTGGCCCTTCTTTTGCCATACAACTCGCTGATGAAATCTGTACAAAGGAATGTGATGGGATAGGGAAGAACACCGATGAATACAATGAAGGGAATGGTCTTTCCAAAAATGGTGAAGGAAAGATCTATTTGCCTTGAGATTCCTAATATATTCAGGATGGCAAGTGTCCCAAGGAAAAAGCCGGAAAGAATGATAAATACAACTTCCCTCCGCTTATTGGTCAGTTCATCTGTAGTGTCACCGTAGCCGAACATCTCTATAAATATAGGGATTATTGAGGAATTCCGGCTTCAAAGTAAGTAAATTTCATGAATAGGATATTTGCGTTAGATAAACTTATAAAAAGATAAAAGTATAAAAATCTGTTGTCAGAGATATCATTCATCCGGTTCAAATTTTCTAAACAAATCCGAATCAGAGTAACCCGCCAATATTTTACATAAAAGTTGTGATGAAGAGGTATTGTTCTGATAAACAAATCCCGGGAAAATCTTGACTCCAATTCATATTTTGTATTATCTTTAATCATTTTATGAAGGAGTGATGAGAAAAAATGAGGGATATTTTCCATGCTAACTTAAGAAATCTCGAAATAAAATGGCGGGTGGTATTTATAAGGCGCTAAATATTGAAGACAATGAAAGGGCCAGTGTCCTGATCCTGTTGACACAATCCATTTTTATCGGGATATTTTTCGGAGCATTTGAGGTTGGAGCTACAGCACTTTTTCTCGATGAGTTTGATGAGAAAATGATAGCAAACGCTTTTGCAGTCTCGGGTCTGGTAGGAATAATCCTTACATCCATCTACACAAAAATGCAGTCGTTGCTAACATTTAAACGGCTGGCCATTTTGAATCTGTTAACCATAGCCATTCTTACCGCTATCTTGAGGTATGGATTTGAGATTTTTCCAGTCCGTTGGTTGGTCTTTGCCATTTTTGTGATGATGGGCCCCCTGAATATCATCGCACTGCTGGGATTCTGGGGAACGGTTGGACGGTTGTTTACCTTGCGACAGGGAAAACGGCTTTTCGGTTTGATCGATACCGGTGGTATCCTTGGGATCATTCTCAGTAGCTATGCAGTCCCGATTATTCTTGCTTTCCAGTTCCAAACAAAGGATATCCTAATTATCAGTGCTGTCAGCATTTTTATTGCTTTGGTTTTCCAGTTTGTTATCGGGAGCAGGTTCACGCTCGACACGACTTCAGAATCCAGCCGTGTGAAATCAAGGAAAAAGATGTCGTTTTTCTCTATGTTCAAAGACCGTTATATTACCATGATGTCGGTTTTTGTAGGCCTCTCTATGATCATGCTTTTCTTTGTTAGTTACTCTTTCCTTGCGGCTATCCGTGAACAATATCCTGAGTCCCGGGAGATGGCATCATTCCTGGGACTATTCATGGGTACACTGATGATTTTTACTCTGATCCTGAAAGCCTTTGTTTTCAGTTGGTTGATGAAGACCTATGGATTGAAGATTGCCCTGGTGATTTCTGCATTCCTGATGACCCTGTTTACTATCATTGCCTCACTGGTTGGTACATTCTTTGGTTATACTGAAGCATCTGAGGGTTTTATGCTATTCTTTATGATCATCGCTTTAAGCCGGCTCTTCTCGAAAGCCCTGAAGGATTCTATTGAGGCACCATCATTTAAGATTTTATACCAATCGCTTGACGAACAGATAAGATACGACGTGCAGGCAAGGGTTGACGGTACTATAAACGAATTGGCAGCACTGACCTCAGGCCTGATCCTGGTGGGATTGGGTGCCCTCAGCTTCTTTAAACTAATCCATTTCTCCTATGTCCTGGTTGCAATCCTTATCCTCTGGATATTTATTGCTCTGCGGCTATATAAAGAATACAGGGGATCTCTCCAAAAAGCACTGGCATCATTCAAAAACCAGAGAAAAGGTTCTATTAAAACCGGGGTCGATTACTCGAATTACCTTGAATCGACCTTTGAACAGAAGAAACCCGGTGCCATGATCCAGGGAATGAAAGTCATGAAAGAGATCAATCCCTATCTCTATGATGAATTGTTACCCCAGGCATTGCATCACAAATCCGAAAAGGGCCGTAATTATGTCGTTAAATGGCTGAGAGAAGCCAGTGATGGAACCATGTGGTTGAAGGCAGATGAAATTGTTACGGAATATGACCTGAAGCTTGATACGGAACATCAAAAAGAGATTTCAGGAAATGCCAGGGATTTTTTTAAGGATGTTGACTCGATGAAGCGAATCGACCAGCTTTTGCATTCAGCAATCCCGGAAGAACGAATCAAAGGGGCAAAGTACCTGAGTACAACTCCGGAGGGTCCCGATACAATAATACTGGTTGCCCTGTTGAGGGATTTTGAGCCCCGCGTGAAAATCGAGGCGATCAAACTCGTGGAAGAATTTAAAAAAATCGAGCTGGCACCTACACTGGTCGATCTCCTCTCATCCGACCTCTATGTTAACCATACCTATCATGCCCTGATCAGCCTTGGTGAAGAAGTCCTGGATGCATTGGATCTGTACTTCTATAAAACAGGAATTGAGGTTCAAACATTAGTTCGGATCGTTCGCATACTTGGTAAAATAGGTGGAGAAAAAGCGATTCAATGTTTGCTGACAAAATTGGGATATCACAAAAGAGAAGTCGTGCTTGAGACCGTTCGCTCTCTCAGACTTTGTAATTACCGGTCTACGGAAGCGGATCTGGTCCGGTTGAACCAGGTGTTGGAAAATGTAATTGAAACCACAGCATGGAACCTTACTGCATCAGCCAGCATTGTTAAAGAGGAAGTGGGGCCCCTCCTCCAGGAAGCCATTCAGGAAGAACTAAAATCAAATTTTGATCTGTTTTTTGAACTACTGAGCTTGTCTTACGAACCACAATCTGTTTCCCAGATCCGGGAAAACCTGGAAAGCGGAACATCCGAAGGAGTGAATTTTGCCCTGGAACTGCTGGACCTTGTAGTGGCTGAAGAATTGAAACCTCGTTTATTTCCACTACTGGATGACATTTCACTGGACGAGAAAATTAAATTGTTGCAAAACTTCTTCCCCCTGCAGAAAATGGAGTCCCGGGAACTGATCTATGCCATTATAAACCGGGACTACAATAAGATGAATAACTGGACAAAGGCTTGTGCCATCAAAGCATTCTGGAACCTTGACCTGAAAGAGATAAAAGATGATCTGATCGCACAATTGTTTAATCCCGACCCTTTACTTCGGGGTACTGCAGCCAGGTTGATTCACAAAACAGATCCGGTTAAATTTGAAGATGTCCTGTCAAGACTCCCGGAAGAGACACGGGATGAGCTGAATAAAATTATTGAAAGAGAGGGCGATGAACACCACATGCTTTTTTCTAAAATTCAGTATTTTCGGAATACACCGCATTTCAAACAGATATCGGGACTTGAACTCTACTACCTTGCCCGGAAATTTGATATAAAATCCTATAATGCTGATACGAAAATATCGAGTGATGAGGTCATCTCAAAAGACCTTTATCAATGGATCGTTAAAGGTACAATTGAAATAAAATCCGATGACAGGACTTTGCAGAAACTAGGCCAAAATGATGTGCTAGGCAACTTTAGCGAAGACGATTTCGATCTGTCAATCTGCACCATACTGACACCGGGAGAGACCATTTGCTATCAGGTGGAAGGAGGAAGACTTGGACTTTTACTCTTTGATTACCCGGATATTGCACAGGTATTTCTTGAACTGACAACCATACCGGTTAAACAAAAAACAGAGATGAACAGGTGAATTAATTGTTTGTAGAATCTATTAAAAAGTATCAGCAGCATGACTCAAAAAAGAACCACAATATTCAGACAACTTATCCTTAATGTTGTCATCCCGGTTATTACTGCTTTAATGGTACTGGGTGCCTTCAACTATTACCATACCCTGAAAATTCTCGATGAATCAAATACCAGCAAGAACAACATCATCTCCGATGGAATACAAAAAGTGCTGGAATTCCAGGATAATGCCTTTGAACTGATGGAAGTCCACCTGGCACCCATCATGGAAGAGTACAGTTCTATCCTTGTAAATGAGACTTTTCGTAACACCGAAAACATTGAAGATGCTGACCTGGATCAGATACGAATGGAGCTGGGTATGGATCCTGATTATGCTGACATTTATATCATTAACCAGGAAGGTACAATCATAAATACAACCTTCGAAAAAGACCGGGGGCTTAATCTGTTCAAATTTGGTGAGGAACATAAACAGTTCCTGATCAATGTGATGGAGGGAGGAACATTTGTGAATGAGCGATTTGCCATTGAAGACCAAACCAAGCGTCCAAAGAAATATACCTACCAGCCAACACTCGATGGGAAATACATCATCCAGATCGGATTCTATTCAGAACAAGCCGATGAGATCATCAGTTTAATTGAGGAGGCAAAATCGGAGATCATTACAAAACAGGAAAGCATTGTGGATGTGGAACTTTTTTATATGGCAGACTTTCTGTTTTCACTGAATGTAAATGCTGAAGAATACTTTCCTGAACTGCTGCTGGAAATGTTTCGAAAGAAGGATGTAGAAAACTGGGTTGTCCGGGAAGGAGAGAATAACCTGAGTTATCGATACCTCTATCTTGAACGGGAGAATTCAGACCTCTATCAGGGATCGGTCATACGGATCATCTCCGACCACTCGGGTGAAATAGCCCTACTCAGGCGCGAGGCAATTAAATTCCTGATAATTTTTGGAATTACACTCCTGGTTGTTCTTCTGCTGATCTACCGGAAGACCAAGGTTGTGGTGTTCCCGGTAAAAAAACTGGCGGAAAATGTTGTCCGGATAACGCATGGACACCTGAATGAACGGGCTGAGGTAATTGGTAATAATGAAATTACCAGTCTTTCCATTGAGTTCAACAAAATGATCGCACAGCTGGAAAGTTATACAAATGAACTGGAACAGAAAGTGAAGGAACGGACAGCCGAGATACAGCAACAAAAAGAGGAGATTGAAGCCCAGCGGGATTCCATACAGGAACAGAAAGTGAAGATCGAAAAACAAAATGAATTGATTTTGGATAGTATCCACTATGCAAAACGGATCCAGACAGCCATATTGCCTCCGGATGGTTTCGTGCAATCGTTGTTTGATAATATTTTTATTTTTTATAAACCAAAAGATATTGTCAGTGGCGATTTCTACTGGCTGGCTCAAGAAGATGAACTGATGTTCGTAGCTGCCGTGGATTGTACCGGTCATGGTGTCCCCGGGGCATTCATGTCCATCGTTGGTAGCAATCAACTCAATTATGCCTTGAATGTTAAAAATGCCCGTACTGCAGGCAGAATGCTGGAGGAATTAAATGAAGGAGTTACCGATACCCTGAGAGAGAAAGGAGGACCCGGTGACGTCAAAGATGGTATGGATATGGCACTCTGTGTCATTGATCCGAAAAGGAAGAAATTGCACTTTGCCGGAGCATATAATCCGCTGGTCCTGATCCGTAACAAGGAGCTTATCCTGTACAAGGGGGATAAGCTACCCATCGGTTCCGTGGAAGGAGACGTCATGCCGAAGTTTACCAATCATGAAATCGACATAGTTGAGGGAGATTGCCTCTATATGTTCTCCGATGGCTATCCGGACCAGTTTGGTGGACCGGGGGGGAGAAAATTTATGTCAAAACGATTCAGGGAATTACTCTTTGAGATACATGAGAAACCTTTAAAGGAACAGAAAGAGATATTGGAACATACTTTAAGTGATTGGATGGGAGAGTATGAACAGGTGGATGATATCCTTGTAATGGGGATAAAGATATAAGAATCATACATTGCTTTGTATCTTATATATACCACAATATCCTTGACACGTGGTAACTGTGTAAGTCCTGTTTCGATAAAACCATCATACATGGAAAAGAAAAATGAAATTTCTATTCTGATTCCGCGACCATTGGATCAGCTTCCAGAGAATCTGCAAAATTGGATCTATAGCTTTGCTGGCTACCTGGGTATCCTGTTGGACCGGATCCTGCCTGATCAAATCAGGATCTCTATTGAAGAAGAGCTATCAAAAGTCGATGATGAAAAGATGGTTGTGGTGCTTCTCACGCCCGATTTCACTGCTGAAAGCGATGTTATCAAAGCCGTTCAGAAAATTGCAGTGAGAGATACTAAACGAATGGCAGAATTGGGTGGGAGGATTCTGAGGATCTTTAAAGTTTGTCTCCTCCCTGTAGCATCTGAATTACAACCTGAATTCATGCGGAATTATACCGATTACCAGATATGCGAAACGGGGGTGAAGCCTGAAGAGGTTTCCTTTGATACCGGTATCAAAAGTCCCATATGGTCAGTACTGGTTGATCTGGCTTATGATATCTCACATTCAGTAACGGAATTAACCAATCTGAAAAAGGGCAAACCAAAAGATGATATAGGGCCCACGATCTTCCTTGCAGAGACACATCCGGAACAGAAGGCAAACAGGGATGCCCTCAAACGCGAGATGATACAGTTCGGGTATAATGTTATTCCAGACCTGCACCTTTCGGGTGATGCGGCTGAGATTGAGAAAAGTGTAAACGATCTGCTGAAAGAAACTTCTTTGGCTATCCATATTGTGGGGAATAAGTATGGCGATCCCCTGGCTGGCTCGAAATATTCTCTTGTTGAACTTCAACTCCAGCTCTCCTCAGCATTTGGCGGTTCATCGAAATCGAAAGAAGAATTTCAAAGGATCATATGGTTTCCACCGGATCTTAATCCCTCCGATATTCAACAACAACTGTTTATTGAAAAACTGGTCAGACAGGAAGAGACCCTGAGGGTTGCAGAAATTGTCCAAACACCCCTTGAACTGCTCAAATCAATCGTGCGAAGAAGGATATTAAAAAAAGAAAGGGAATCAGAAAGGGAGGGTAAAATTACGCTACCCGACAAACCCTTTGTCTACCTGATCCATGAGATTAAACATGAAAAGGAGATCGAACCGGTGATATCCTGGTTCAGGGATCGGGAAATTGCTATGATATGGACCGGTATGGCGGTTTCAACTGAAAACATTGTAAGCCTGCATCATCAGTATCTGGCAAATTGCGCGGGAGTTCTTATCCATTATCCGGGGAATAACCTTCCCTGGATAAGCAGTAAAATGAAAGACTTGCTTAAAGCTCCTGGGTTTGGAAGACCCGAACCAATCAAAGCCATGGCCGTGATAGTCCATGATGGCAGTAAATTTGAGTCAACGATTTCTAATCTCGATATTATTCCCCTTAAGAAAGGGACAACAGAAGTGAATTTTGATAATTTCCTGGAAAAAATCAATCAATAAAATGAGTGAATCAAGCAACCAAACACCAAAGGGAAAGGATCAGCATACGATCGGAAACCCCTTTCCGGGCCTGCGTCCTTTCAGCATTGATGAGAGTCACCTCTTTTTTGGGAGGGAAGGTCAGAGCGAAGAGGTCCTGAAAAAGCTGGCGGAGAACCGGTTCGTTGCAGTCATTGGTGCATCAGGAAGTGGAAAATCATCGTTGATCTATTGTGGACTGGTTCCAATTTTGTATGGTGGATTTATTACCCAGGCAGGATCCCGGTGGAAAATTATTACTTCAAGACCTGGGAATGATCCCATCAATAATCTGGCAGGATCGTTTGTTAGCACACAATCAGAAGAGGTTGAAGATCCGGAAGTGCAGATCTCAATGACAAAGGCAATCCTTCACAGAAGTTCTTTTGGGCTGGTGGAATGTGTGAAACAAATGAATCTTTCACCGGATGAAAATATCCTGATATTGATCGACCAGTTTGAAGAGTTGTTCCGTTTCAAAGCCAGCCGGGAGGATCATTTGACCTTCAATGAGTCAGAAGCATTTGTTAAATTATTGGTTGAAGCCGTTGAACAAAGAGAAACACCAATTTATGTGGTCCTTACCATGAGGTCCGATTTTATCGGAGAATGTTCCCAGTTCCAGGAACTTACCGAGGAGATTAATAGCAGCAACTACCTTGTTCCTCAGATGACACGTGAAGATTTCAGAGCGGCCATCGAAGGGCCGGTTGCTGTAGGCGGTGCAACGATTGAGAAAGCCCTGGTTCAACAACTGCTGAATGAAGTGGGGGATGACCCCGACCAGCTGCCCATTCTCCAACACTCGTTAATGCGGACCTGGGAATACTGGGAACAGCTCACTGATCCCGATAAACCGGTCAGTTTGAGTGACTATGAAGCCATTGGTAAAATGGAAAAGGCACTCTCCGAACATGCGAATGAAGCATTCGATGAACTCAATGCCAGTGGGAAAAGAGTGTGTGAGAGCATGTTTAAAACACTGACTGAAAAAGGGACAGATAACCGTGGTATCCGCCACCCCACCCGCGTTGAAGTCCTTGCTGCAATATCCAAATCGTCTGTAGAGGAGGTGGTCGAAGTGGCGGAAAAGTTCCGGTCCAGGGAGAGATCATTTCTGGCACCTGCACCTCACGTACCCCTCCATAAAGACTCTGTTTTAGACCTCTCCCATGAAAGCCTGATGAGGATCTGGAATAAACTCAAAGTGTGGGTTGAAGAAGAAGGACAGGCCATCCAGATGTATTCAAGGTTAGCTGATGCATCAGGGATGTACCAGGAAGGCAAGACCGGTTTATGGAGACCCCCCGACCTGCAACTTGCCCTGAACTGGAGAAAGAAACAGCAACCAACCCTTACCTGGGCGGAAAGATATAACCCGGCATTTGAAAGGGCAATGGTGTATCTGGAAACCAGCGAGAAAGAGTATGTCGCAGAGGAAGAAAATAAAATCCGGATGCAGAAAAGAGCACTGCGAAGAACACGAATTACAGCCGTTATCCTGGGTACTGCTGCCATCATCTCCCTCGGATTCATGCTCTATGCTGTGATACAGCAGAGGGAAGCGGAAAAACAATGGCTGAGGGCTGAAGAACAAACCATCGAAGCCACTACACAAAGAACATTGGCGGAGCAAAATGAACAGGATGCGATGGATAACCTCTCACTGGCAGAGAAAAATGAGACGGAAGCAAATAGGCAACGAGCAGCAGCTGATAGCAATGCCCAGATTGCAATAACAAATGAACAGGAAGCGACGTTGCAGAGAAACAGGGCAGTTACCAATGAACAAAGAGCCGTTGAAAACGAAAGACAAGCGACACTGAATGCCGAAGAAGCCAGACGACAGGAGCAAATTGCGAAAGCGAATGAAGAAGAAGCGTATAAAAACAGACTCCTCTCCATTGCCCAGGCAATGTCCGTAAAATCGCTTCAGGTTGACCAGGACCTGGACCTGAAAAGCCTGCTGGCTTACCAGGCATACAAGTTTAACCAGGAATATGGAGGATTACCATATAATGCAGATATCTATCTTGGGCTGTATAACGCCTTGAAAGTGAAAAATAAAGAGTCCTATATACAATTTAAGGGTCACGATGATAATGTGAATTCAATTCAATTCGTGCCGGGGAGTTCTGAATTCTATTCTGTTGACAGTGAAGGCAGATTATTGCATTTTGACCTGAATAACCCGGATAGAAACTTCCCGGCCCTGAGCGATAGCGGAACAGTTGTCAAAGATCTGGCTATCAGTTCAGATGGGAAATGGCTGGCCTGTGCGACCTGGACCGGAGTCCGGCTGTACGATCTTTCATCAAGAGGCACTCCAATGAAAAGATTCAGGGGGCATACCGGAGAAGTGCTGACAGTGAACTTTTTGCCCGGAACGAATCAATTGGTAACTTCAGGCAGTGACAGGAAATTGTTGCTCTGGAATGTGGCTGCTGAAACCAGTACCGCCATTCCAAACCAACAGACCACGGTACAGGATCTGGCTATATCATCCGACGGAAAGATGATTGCTGCGGCAACCAAGGAGGGGAAACTCCTGCTCTGGAATCATTGGACCCGAAGCACAGATGAACCGGTCATCATTTATGAGGAGGCCAGAAACCAGGTTTCTGCAGTTTGTTTCAGTAATGATGGAACCGTTCTGGTTTCTGGTGACCAGCACGGGAATGTAAAAATCTGGTTTGTCGAAAGAAGAGATTTAATCCAAACTCTTCGTGGCCATGTCGCCCTGATTGAAGATGTTGAATACAGTCCGGATGACAGCCAGCTGGCAAGCGTTGGACGGGACGGGACGATTCAGATCTGGGAAACATCCAACCTGTTTGACCAGCCCATTGTGATCAAGGATAGTGAAGGATGGGTTTACAGTGTGGCATTCAGCCAGGACGGCAAACACTTTATAACCGGTTCCAGTGGTAGCCTGGTTGCCAGACCCACCCGGTCCACAGATATGGCAGTGAATATGTGTTCCCTGATTGATCGTAATTTCTCAACGATCGAATGGGACAACTATGTGGGTGAAGATATCGATTATGTGGAAACCTGTAATATTTCGACAGCAAACCAAAGTGATAATAATCAATAATTCTATTGGTATGGCAAAAAAGATCCTTATCCTGTCAATCATTCTCTGTACCATTGTTACGTATAGGGTGAACAGTCAATCGGAGGAATGTGTATTCCAGCTTCAGGAAGCCGAGCGGTTGTATTCCCTGGGGCAGGTTGAAAACATTCCCCAAATGCTCGAGTCCTGCATAGCAGAAGGATTTAACAAAGAGGAACGCCTGCAGGCATACAAACTGATTATTTTAACATTCCTGACGGATGACAACATGCAAAAAGCAGACTCTGCCATGGTGAATTTCCTGAAAAGATATCCTGAATATGAGATTACCCCGGCAGACCCGGCAGAGTTTGTCTACCTAAAAAATTCATACAAAACAACCCCTACATTCTCCCTGGGAGTGGTTGGAGGAATAAATCTCTTATTTCCCTATACCATTGAACAGTTCGGTGTCCATAACCTGGAAAGTGCTTCCGGTAACTATAACATTAACAGCACGGGCTTTCAGGCAGGAGCCAGTGTGATCAAATACCTGTCACCCCGGTTCGATCTGAACCTTGAGATTCTTTACCAGCAATCGGTCTATTCTTATTCCCTGATACCCCAACAACAGACCAGTATTTTTGACCCCAATTATGAGGTAGAGATCATTGAGACCATGTCCATGCTCGCATTCCCGTTCTCATTTACCGTTGACCTGACTAAGGGAAAATGGAGACCTTTTCTGCGTGCGGGAATTGTCGGAACCTATAGCCTCGGTTCCACCATTGACTCCAAACGATATTATTCCGATGGCTCCCTGGACGAGGTATCGGGTCAAAATATTGCTACCAGCGAATTAAATAACAGAACCGAACTAAACTTTTATGGGCAGGCAGGAGCCGGGCTTAAGTTTAACTACCAGGGGAAAGGATATTTCCTGTTTGATGTACGATTTCTTGCCGGATTTACAAAAATAGTGAATGCTGAAAATCGGCTTGATCCCCATAGTGACCTGATTTTCAGGTATAAATATACAGATGATGACATGTATATTAACACATTGTATATTTCATTGGGTTGGATATACCCCATTTACGTTTCAGAAAAGCAACCAAATTTAAATTGATATAGTCATACTAAAGGAGTTCCTGCCATGAAAGGATACTATAAGGCAATTTTAATAATACTGACTCTCTCTTTTGGGTGTTCAGATGAAGCCATAAAAAAAGGTCAGTCAGAAGCTTTCATCAAGTTTTTCGGAAATTCATTGGTGGATGAAGGGAGAGATGTAAAACAATTGACCGATGGCGGATACATTGTTATTGGAACCTCAAACACTGGAGCCGGTGATACCGATATAGCGCTGATCAGAACCGATCATTATGGTAACGAACAATGGTCAGTCTATTTTGGAGGAACTGGTGATGATGAGGGAAACAGCATCCAGTTAACAGAGGATGGTGGCTTTATACTGGTTGGTTCATGGTTTGATAACCTGGCTGGTACAACAGACCTCTACCTGATAAAAACCAATGCCCAGGGTAATTTACAGTGGGAAAAAAAGATCGTTAAAACAGGAAACCAGGTCGGAAACTCCGTACTGGAATTGAGCGGTGGGTATATTATGACCGGTAAAAGCGATCAATATGGGAATGATGATATTATCGCTGTACGCACTACAACCACCGGAGATATATTTGAGGATGACAATTCGTGGTATGCCACCCGCGGCTATGGAATTTCAGATGTTGGAAACCAGATTATTAAGGTTCCCAATGAGAATGAGTTTATCGTGATTGGCACAACCAGCCTGGAAGATCTGGGAGAGGGATTGCTCAATTCAAATATCATCACGATCCACATAACAGGCAATGGTGTAGGATGGTCTAATGTAATTTTTGGGGGAAGTGGAAATGACCTTGGTGAAGCAATACAACATGTCCAGGACAATGAATATATTATGGCAGGTACACTGGATGATGGACCAAACTCTAAAATGTTTATTCATAAACTAAAACTCGTAAATGAAGATATCTTGAAATCCTGGAGTACTCCTGCTACGTTTATTGAAACGACAGGAAAAAGTTCAGGAAAATCTGTTCAGGTAATCCCAGATGGAGGATTTGCGGTGCTGGGTTCAGTAATTGCTTCTCCTGGTAATTCCGATTTCTACCTGGTGTTAACGAATCCTTCGGGTGCAGTCCTTAGCGGTGAAACAATGACCTTCGGTGGAACAGGAAATGAATTCGCAAACTCACTGCAAAAAACTGCGGATGGTGGTTTCATCCTGGTTGGATCAACCGGTATTCCCGAAGATGATAACAGGGAAATTGCCCTGATCAAAACCAATAAATCAGGCAAACTCTATTAAAATTATGGAAGCCTTCCTTTTGATGACATGAATAATGAAAAAGCTATGAGAAAAATTATACTCACAATGGTTTTGTTCCTTTTTACCCTTGCAGGGTATATCTCCGCCCAGTCCATTGCCTTGACTGACGACGGAACAATAACCGAAGGAACTGAGAACACAGAAGTGATCACCATAACCCTTTCCGGTACAGGATTAACCTTTGAAGATCCGCTTAATGATGCGGAGAACAATATCAGTGTGACTAACCTTCCGGGAGGCGTGACTTATTCTATCAGCCGGGTTAATGATACAGAACTTTCCCTTACATTAACCGCAAACCGGGAAAAAGATTACGACTCAGATATCCTTAACCTGGCCGTATCCGTTGCAGATGCTGAAATTGATGGATATAGTGGCACTGCTCTGGGAGCCAGTTCCGGTGTAACGTTCACAGCAGTCGATGATACAGAGAGCCTGAACGTCTCTTTTGATGGTTTAATTACAGAAGGAAGCGAAGATGGAGAAGTCATTACTGTTTCCATTACAGGCGGCACATTTGCAGATCCTGTAACCGAAGGGAGCTGGAATCTTTCCAATTTACCGGCAGGTGTGACCAAAGGAACAGTCTCACTGACAAATTCCACTACCGTTGAAATTACGCTGTCAGGCGACCGCACTCAGGATTATGATACCCATATTACCAACATCGGACTGACTGTTTTGGAAGCAGAAGTGGACGATACAACCGGTGCCGATTTTAGTTTTTCAGATATCGCTACTATCACAGCAATAGATGATGATGAATCATTGTCTATGGAAGACGATGGAGAGATCCTGGAAGGATCGGAAGATGGGGAAATCATTTCTGTAACGCTAACTGGGGGAACCTTTGTCGAGACGTTGACTCCGGCAGACTGGGTACTTACAAATCTTCCGCATGGGGTAACAAAGGGAACCGTTACCAGAACAGGATCCACATCGGCAACCGTTGCTCTTTCCGGAAACAGGAATGTTGATTATAGTTCCGATATAATTGACCTTACCCTGACCATTGCCTCCAGTGAAATAAACGATACATCCGGTGGACCTGGACTCACAGTGAATACAGGCGTTACGTTTACTGCCCTGGATGAACCTTCTGCAACTTTAACGAGTGGAACTCCCGGAATATGCGAGGGCGATACGTATAACCTTGAAGTTACTGTATCAGGAGGGAATGGTCCCTGGGATGTCACTTACAGGAAACCAGATCTGACAGAAGAAAAACTCGATAATAAAACCGGTACGTTTACAATCTCTGTTTCAAATCCAGGAGAATATATCTTAACAGCGGTAGAGGATGATGATGGTGTAGCAGGTACCGTTTCCGGAAGCCTAACACTTACTGTCAATTCAATACCCACACCATCCATCACAGCATCTACTACTACACCATGTAGAGGAGCAATAGAGGTGTACCATGCTGTTGGTACCCCCGGAAGCACTTATCTGTGGGAAATTGAGGATGATGGTACAGCAGTAGGTGACCTGACAAATGATTCACTGGTCGTACAATGGGCATGGGATAAATCGAATGGTCATATTAATGTAACAGAGACGACAGATAAAGGTTGTTCTGCTATATCCAGCAGCGTAACACTTGATCTCCAGGCTATTCCTGATAAACCTACCATTGACTCTGATCCTGGAGGAGAAACTGAATTTTGTGATGGATCCACCCTCCAACTTAGGTGTGGGCAAACTTCTCCAGGATATTTGTGGAGTAATGATATATCCACCCGGAATAACAATGTTTCTGAAGGAGGTGATTATACAGTGCAGAGAATCGGTTTCAACGGATGTTATAGCGAACCATCCAATCCTTATACGGTAACTAAAAATCCAAAACCGATTGCAACCATTGCCGTGCAGGGAGACAACTCGATTTGTGTTGATGAGACAGGAACATTCAGGGTTTCCCTGTTCCAGGGGACAAATCCCATAACAGTAAGTTATACCGGACCAACACCCGGAATTGAAATCACCAGTGCAAGTTATTTTGATATAACACACAGCGAAAGTAATCCTACCACAATGACTTACACGATTACAGATGTGACAGATAATAAAGGTTGTAGTGGACAGATACTCGCTCCCAGTGCCTCAATTACCGTGAATGACTTACCGAATGTTACTTTTACTCCTCCGAATACAGACTTCCTGAATACTGATGCTGATGTGGAACTTACCGGAGGCAACCCTACCGGAGGAACTTATTCCGGTGATCCAGTGTGGAATGGATACTTCCACCCCTCAGAAGCAGAAACATCCAGCCCGAATGATGTTACCTATACCTATACCGATGCAAATGGATGTACCGATAGTGAAACGGTCCAGTTTAATGTAATTGTTGCTCAGGGAGATTTTACAGTCGAACATGCGTATGATAACGGAAGTGGAAATCTTATCTATTGCACCTATACACCAATGGACACGCTTAACGGTACAGTGATTAACGGAATGCCAGGTGGAATCTTCGTCGGTCCGGGGATCATCGAAGATGCTACTCCCGATCACGCATATTTCAACCCGGCTGTAGCTGGAGCAGGTGATCATCTAATCACATATTACTATTATGTTTTTCTCAATCCCCCCTTGAACACGATCTTCAGCATGGCTTCCATTTCGAAAACTGCCAGGGTAGACTATGTGGGGGATAAATTTATTTCCGGATTAGATCCCGTATTCTGTGCAAATGATGATTCGGTCAATATTGAGTTCCTGGGTAATATTCACAACCAAGGTATTACCGGTTTTGAAGGGGTAGAAGAGGTGACCGGTTTGGGAGTTACGAATCCTTTCCCGGATATTTACTATTTTGACCCAAAGACGGGAGTAACCGGCCAAAGAACCGTATCCTATACCTATACCCGTGATTTTTCACAGTGTGTTATTCATGACGAGAAAATAATTACCGTTAACCCTTTACCGGTACTCGATTTTGAGATACTTGATAGTTGCATTTATACTACTGCAGGAGCAGATTCCATACATTTTAACAATACTTCACCCGATTCCCCAAGTGTTGTTACATGGGAATGGGATTTCGGAGATGGAAAAACCAGTGGGGAAGAGAGTCCATGGCATGACTACAATTCAGTGGGGACAAAATTGATTATTTTAGAAGCAACCAATAATCTGGGTTGTACCGACCATGTTCAGAAGATCCAGGAGTTCCAGGAGATATCGAGAGCCCTGTTTGGATGGGAAAACGAATGCTTGGGAGATACGATGCATTTCATGTTTAAATTTGGAGAGGTACAGGGTAATGTTGTGTCCTGGAAATGGGATTTCGATGATGGAACACAATCCTCGGATACCACTGTTTCCGATCCCTACCACAAATATGATCTTTCCAACAATTATGATGTTACATTGAATGTCCAAAATGATTTTGGCTGCAGGGATACCGTTGTGCAGATCGTCCCGGTCAGGCCCACCTTCCTGATTAATGCAGAAAATCCCTATTTTGAAGATTTTGAAGGGGGAACGGGCGGATGGCTGACCGATGCAGACCCCGGATCAGCAAACAGCTGGGAGTTAGGGAAGCCGGTAGGAACCATCATCAATGATACCCTGAGTGGGGATGCCTGGGTGACCAGCCTTGGAGGACTTTATGTTGCCAATGAAAAGTCCTACGTTGAAAGTCCCTGTTTTGACTTTTCTGAGATCGAGAAACCCATGGTCCGCATGGACGTCTGGGCACATACCGAGAATACCCGGGATGGAGCAGCTATCCAAACTTCAACGGATGATGGTAAAACGTGGACCGTTATGGGATCTAACCTGGACGGGATCAACTGGTACAACTCTGCGTTGCTTACGGGTGAACCCGGGGGACAAAGACTTGGATGGACAGGTACTTCCCAGTCAGCCTGGAAAGAGGCAAGGAACATGATTGACCACCTGAAAGGAACGAAATTCAGGATGAGAGTTGCGTTTGGATCGGATGCCGTAGCCAGTAACTACGAAGGATTTGCCTTTGATAATGTATGGGTCGGTGAAAGAACCAGAATGGTAGTCCTTGAACATTTTACCAATTCAACCAGTGCCCAAAGCCTTGATGCCGATCCGGATGTGAATGCCATTACAGAACAAAACCCGGGAGAAGTGATCGATATCCAGTACCATACCAGCTTCCCGGGTGCTGATCCCAGGAATACGTATTTCCCATCCGGACCAAGTTCCCGAACACTCTACTACGGAGTGGCTTCAGTACCCTATTCTGTGATGGACGGAATTTATGCGTTCCAGGGCTTTGACGGAGAAACCGGAGAATATAACTGGAAGGAGGGAAATTTACTTAGAAACATCCTGATTGACCCGCTGACTACGATCGATTTAAGCTCATCCCATCTGGTCGATAACAATATCTATGTAGAAGCGGATGTTGATCTGCTGGATACTGCACTGATAGAGGAGAACCTTACACTCCATATTGCCATAGTGGAAAATGAATCGGCCGTTTATGAAAGTGTGTTGAAAAAAATGCTGCCCGATGCCGGAGGAACAAGCCTGATCGACCTGTGGGATGCTAATAATTCAGTGATGGTTTATCAGTCCTGGAGCTTTACTCCATCGGATTTTGTGGCGATCGATTCGCTTGTGCTTGTGGCATTTGTGCAGAATGAAGATACCAAAGATGTCTACCAGGCAACCTATGTCGGGTTTAAAGATCTTCTGGGATCTGGTATATTCGACATTCCCGGCAGAGCCGGTGAGCTCGATTACCTGGTATATCCAAATCCGGCATCCGCGGAAATCTACCTGAAGTTTGATCAGGTACTGAAAGGAAATATGCAGGTGCGTGTTTTCAATCAGGTGGGAGCACTGGTCGAAGTTGATGCTCTGCAGAAAGGGAATGACCTGTTCTCATTTGATGTTACTAACTACCGGCAGGGTGTTTATTTCATCCATGTGACCGATGCTGAAAGCCAGTCGCAGGGATGGAAGCGATTCATTGTGATTCATTAGATCCCAATCTGCCGGTTTAATCTCGAACCGGTAAATCAATAATTCCGGGCGACCTGTTGCAAGACAAAAACAGGTCGCTTTTTTTCTTACCATAAAAAAGAATATTTTTGTAATTCCATTTTTAATATTGGAGAAACAATCACATCGTGGATGGCTGTGACTGACAGCCACCTTTTACTGTGCTAAATCTATTTTAAAGGGTGAAAATGAGAAATAAAGTCATATTGGTTATCCTCGATGGGTGGGGAATCGGAGATAAGACGATCTCCGATGTGATCTATAATGGAGATACACCGAACATGAATGAGTTTTTAGGGACCTATCCGAATGCAACCCTCAGGACCTGCGGTGAAGATGTTGGTCTGCCTGAAGGACAGATGGGAAATTCAGAGGTGGGTCACCTGAACATTGGCGCCGGACGCATTGTTTATCAGGACCTGGTAAAAATCAATAAAGCAATAAAAGACAATTCCATCGCTGAGAATCCCCAGCTTGTTGATGCGTTCCGCTATGCCCGGGATAACAAAAAAAGCGTTCATTTTATCGGCCTGGTATCGGATGGTGGTGTCCATTCACTCAATCAACACCTTTATAAATTGTGTGATATGACCGGGGAATATGAACTGGAGAAGGTGTTTATCCATGCCCTGACCGATGGCAGGGACACGGACCCGAGGAGTGGCATTGGATTTGTCAGGGGACTGGAAGATCACCTGAAACATTCAAATGGAACCATTGCAACCCTTACCGGGAGATATTATACAATGGACCGGGATAAGCGCTGGGAACGGATAAAAATTGGATACGAAGCCCTTGTGAATGGTATTGGTAAACACACACACTCCATCCAGGAAGCCATGAAAGAATCGTATGCTGAAAATGTAACAGATGAATTTATCAAACCAATTGTGAAAGTCGATGAACAGGGGAATCCAGTTGGTAAGATTGAACCGGATGATGTAGTAATCTGTTTCAATTTCCGGACCGATCGCCTCAGGGAAATCACCATCGCCCTGACCCAAAAGGATTTCCCGGAATATGAAATGGAGACTTTGCCACTCTATTATCTGACCCTGACACGGTATGATGATACATTTAAAAATGTTCGCGTAGTCTACGATAAAGAACATGTGTCCAATACCCTGGGAGAGATCATGGCGAAAACCGGCAGGAAACAGATCCGCATTGCTGAAACAGAAAAATATGCCCACGTTACCTTTTTCTTTTCCGGGGGGAGGGAAGAGGAATTTGAAAACGAGAAAAGAATCATGATCCCCTCTCCCAAGGTGGCTACCTATGATCTGAAACCCGAAATGAGTGCCTATGAGGTGAAAGATGCTATCCTGCCGGAATTGCAAAAACAAACAGCCGATTTCATTTGCCTTAATTTTGCCAATGGAGATATGGTGGGCCATACCGGCGTCTATGATGCAATCCTGAAAGCCGTGCATGCTGTGGATGAATGTGCAGGGGAGGTGGTCAGGAAAGCCAGGGAAAACCACTACTCCGTTCTGATTATTGCCGACCACGGGAACGCCGATAATGCCGTTAATCCGGATGGATCACCCAATACCGCCCATTCACTTAACCCGGTTCCTGTAATCCTCATTTCCGACCTGAAGCGTGGATTGAAAGACGGTATTTTAGCCGATGTCGCACCCACCATCCTGGAAATAATGGAGATAGATATGCCGGAAGAGATGACCGGCAAAAGCCTGCTCGTTTAACCCTGTTATACATGATAGCTTGATACAGATAGGTAACGCCATAGTAAGTTTGGATGTCATTGAAAAACAATTTGTGTGTGACCTTGCCAGTTGCAAAGGGGAATGCTGCCTCTATGGCGATTCGGGTGCCCCTCTTGAACCGGAAGAAGGAATCATACTGGAACAGATATACGATAAAATAATGCCCCTTTTACGGCCGGAAGGAATGAAAGCAATTGAACAAATCGGTACAAGCATAACCGATGGGGATGGTGACCTGGTTACTCCACTGATCATGAACAGAGAGTGTGCGTATACCCTCGTAGAGGACGGAATATACAAATGCGCTATCGAAAGAGCCTATTTAAAAAAATGGATAACATTCAGAAAACCAGCTTCCTGTCATCTTTTTCCGGTAAAAATTAAAAACCGTTCCGGGTTTGATAGTGTGAATTATGAACAATGGGAAATATGTAAACCGGCACGGATCCTTGGAGAAAAAATGGGAATCCCCGTTTACAAGTTTCTGAAGGACCCGTTGATCCGGAAATATGGGAAAGAATGGTACAGAGACCTGGAAATAGCAGCCCGAAACATTACCCGGCAACAAATATAACCTCGGGATCATATGATCGCATTCTACACCGAATCTACATTTTATTAGTTAACCATTTAATCTATCTATAAACAATGGAAAAAATTACAAAATACATTGATGAGAACAGGCAACGGTTTCTGGATGAACTCTTCGACTTCATCCGGATACCATCGGTTAGTGCAAAACCTGAACATAAGAAAGATATGATCAGGGCAACAGAATATGTAAAGAAGAAACTTCTGGAAGCCGGCGCTGATAAAGCAGAGGTTTTTACTACTCAGGGTCATCCCATAGTGTATGGTGAAAAAATGGTGGACAGGAATGCCCCGACGGTTCTGGTCTATGGACACTATGATGTTCAACCAGCCGAACCGTTCGAACTTTGGGATTCCCCGCCCTTTGAACCGGAAATCAGGGATGAAAAGATATATGCCCGGGGAGCAGATGATGATAAAGGACAACTTTTTATGCATGTGAAAGCATTTGAATACATGAATCGTACGGATAATCTCTCCTGTAACATCAAATTTATGATCGAAGGTGAAGAGGAGATCGGCTCCCCCAGCCTGAAAAAGTTTTGTGTTAACCACAAAGAGCTGCTCCAGTCCGATGTCATTCTTGTCTCCGATACCACGATGATCGCACCGGATATCCCTTCCATTACCGTTGGATTGCGTGGTCTGAGCTATATGGAAGTGGAAGTGACCGGGCCGAACCGGGATTTGCATTCAGGACTTTATGGCGGAGCAGTGGCGAATCCGGCTAATGTTCTTGCTAAAATGATCGCATCACTTACCGATGAGAACAACCACATTACCATACCGGGCTTTTACGAAGATGTGCTGGAAGTAAGCCGGGAAGAGAGAGACGAAATGGCAAAAAGACCATTTAACCTGGATGAATTTAAAAAATCCATTGATATCGAACAGGAATCGGGTGAAGAAGGATATTCAACACTCGAAAGAACCGGGATCAGACCTTCTCTCGATGTGAATGGAATCTGGGGAGGATTTACCGGGGAAGGAGCAAAAACAATCCTCCCTTCTAAAGCTTCCGCCAAAATATCCATGCGGCTCGTACCAAACCAGAAATCAAAGAAGATCGATAAACTGTTTGAAGACCATTTTAAATCAATTGCCCCGGATGGAGTGAAGGTAAAGGTTAAAAGCCTTCACGGGGGCGAAGGGTATGTCTCACCAATCGATACCGTTGCATACCAGGCAGCAAGCAAAGCCTGTGAGGTTTCCTTCGGGAAAAAACCCATACCGGTTAGAAGTGGCGGAAGTATCCCCATCATTTCCGAATTTGAACAGGTGCTGGGAGTGAAATCCATCTTGCTGGGCTTCGGACTCGATGCGGATGCCATCCATAGCCCGAACGAAAATTATCCCCTGTTTAACTTTTTCAAAGGGATTGAAACCATCCCGGTTTTCTTCCGCTATTTTGCTAAGATGATGAAATAAAGGATTTATTGTTCCAGACGATAAATTGTATCAACCCCCAAAATCACAAAGTAGAAATCTCAAATAAATTTCAACTTTCAAAAAATCAAATTCCAATGATCTGTTTTGATTGTTGGAATTTTTTTCGGTTTATTCTTCGATTAATTGCTGACTGAAATTTCTCTTTTTTGATTATGCCATCAAAAAAAGATGGGGTATGTTAAGAAAATGTTTAAAAAATTACGTTTAGGGTATAAAAAACAGGGGGTAATCAGAAAAATATAATCTATTTTTAGCCATTCATAAAAAAATAAAATGGCTGAATTACGATTTAAAGCATTACAGGAAGTCTTTTCGCGTCAACCCAGAGAGGTTGTATTTGCGTCCAATAAAATCTCAGATTATTTTGGAATCCGGGTTTTCGACCAGCAGAAAATGCAGAAGTATCTCTCCAAGGAGGCTTACGAGAGCATTAAGAAAGCGATCAATAAAGGGACAACGATCGACCGGAAACTGGCGGACCAGGTAGCCGCCGGAATGCGTGACTGGGCAATCGGTATGGGCGTAACCCATTATACGCACTGGTTCCATCCTTTAACCGACGGGACAGCCGAGAAACACGATGCATTCATCGAATTTGGAGATTATGGAGGATTGATAGAGAGCTTTTCGGGGGAGTTGCTCGTTCAACAGGAACCGGATGCATCCAGTTTTCCCAGTGGCGGGTTGCGCAATACCTTCGAAGCCCGGGGGTATACCGCATGGGATATCTCCTCTCCTGCTTTTCTGGTTGATACAACACTCTGTATACCAACGATTTTTGTTGCATACACCGGGGAAGCGCTCGATTATAAAACCCCTTTGTTGAAAGCATTGACCCTGATCGATAAGGCTGCCGTTGACGTATGCCGGTACTTCGATAAAAATGTGACCAAAATAACGGCTACACTGGGTTGGGAACAGGAATATTTCCTGATCGATTCAGCCCTGTTCAATGCTCGCCCCGACCTGATCCTCACAGACCGAACCCTGATGGGACACCAGTCTTCCAAAGACCAGCAACTGGCCGATCACTACTTTGGCTCGATCCCTGAACGGGTAAAAGCATTTATGCAGGATTTTGAGATGGAAGCTTTTAAGCTGGGCATTCCCATCAAAACTAGGCATAACGAGGTGGCTCCCAACCAGTTTGAGTGTGCCCCGATCTTCGAAGAGGCAAACCTCTCTACAGACCATAACCAGATGACAATGGATATCATGAAAAAAGTAGCCATGAAACACCATTTCCGGGTATTGTTACATGAAAAACCCTTTGCCGGAATTAACGGATCAGGAAAACACATCAACTGGTCATTGCTGACCGATACCGGTGTGAATCTCCTCTCTCCGGGAAAAAATCCAAAACAGAACCTGCTCTTCCTCACCTTTCTCGTCAATGTGATAAAAGCCGTCCATGATAATCAGGACCTGCTGCGTGCAAGCATATTAACCGCCAGCAATTCCTATCGGCTCGGGGCAAATGAAGCTCCACCTGCAATTATTTCTGTCTTTCTCGGTTCACAGCTTTCATCAACCCTGGATGATATCGTGGAAAAAGTAACGGATAAAAAAATGAGCCCCGACCTGAAGACTGAACTGAAGCTTGGTATTGGTAAAATACCTGAAATCCTGCTGGATAATACAGACAGAAACAGGACCTCACCGTTTGCCTTTACAGGAAACCGGTTTGAATTTCGCGCCGTCGGAGCTTCTGCAAATTGCGCATGTGCCATGATCGCATTGAATGCCTCCGTAGCAAATCAGTTGGTTGAATTCAAGAAGGATGTTGATGCATTCATTAAGAAAGGCAGAAAAAAAGATGAAGCCATCTTCCAGGTATTGAAGAAATACATCGTTGATTCAGAGAAAATCAGGTTTGAAGGCGATGGGTATAGTGAGGAGTGGAAAAAAGAGGCGGAAAAAAGAGGATTGACCAACATAATCTCTGTTCCTGAATCGCTGACTAAATATCTGACTGATAAAGCCAAGGAAGTGCTGATAGGCAACAGAATATTTGATGAGAAGGAGCTGGAGGGAAGAGTTGATGTGGAATTTGAGAAATTTACTAAGAAGATCCAGATCGAAGCCCGTGTACTGGGAGACCTGGCAATAAACCATATCGTTCCTACTGCGATCGAATATCAGAATACCTTGATAGCCAATGTTAAAGGTTTGAAGGAGATCTATGAAGAAAACGATTTTGAAGCCCTTGCCAGGACACGAAAAGAGTTGATAAAGGATATCTCACACCACATTTCTAACATCAAGAAAAAGGTCCACGATATGATTGAAGAACGCAAAATAGCAAACAAAATATCCGATGTGAGAGAGCAGGCTTTTGCGTATGACAAAAATGTGAGGCCTTACCTGGCTGATATCAGGAGACATGTTGATAAACTCGAGCTGGCCGTCGACAATGAAATCTGGCCCCTGCCCAAATACCGGGAATTATTATTTACCCGGTAATGGTGGATTTTTTATTTGATAGAAAATAATTAATTTTATCAACCGTTGTAACAGAAAAAAGGGTATGGATAAACGTTGCTTTTTCCTCGCAGTAATCTTTCTTGTATCGATCGCGCTGGACAGTTCTGCCCAAAGGAAAAGAACTGAAAAGGCTGATGAAGCCTATGATGCCGGTGAATATTATGAGGCGATCGATCTGTATAAAGATGCCTACTCTGTCATCCAGGATAAGGTTGAAAGAAACAGGGTCGTTTTCATGATTGCTGAGTGTTACCGGAAAACGAACGATCCGCGCAGGGCTGAATTGTGGTACAAAAAAGCCATCGGCAGGGATTTCCCCGATCCCATTGCTCAGCTTCACTATGCCGAAGCCTTGAAGATGAACATGAAATATGAAGATGCGATCGATGAATATAAACGGTATAAAGAACTTGTTCCGGCTGACCCCAGAGCGGATAACGGAATCCTCTCATGCGAGCTTGCCCTGCAATGGATGGAAAACCCTATCGGCTATGAAATCCAGGATATGAAGTATTTTAACTCCAGAGGAATTGATTTCAGCCCGGCATTCGCCAGGGACGATTACCAGCTGGTCTATTTTACCTCCTCCAGGGATGAAGCACTTGGGAATAAAACACATGGCGCTACAGGCGAGGATTTTACCGATATATTTGAGTCAAAACTCGACCGCAAGGGAAAATGGAGCGTTCCGGTACCGGTCGAAGGACCGGTGAATTCCGAATTTGAAGATGGTACACCTTCTTTTACGGAAGATTATGAAACCATGTACTTTTCAAGGTGCGAGATCAGCAAAAGAAAAACCCTGGGATGTAAAATCTTTGCCGCAACCCGTAATGGAGAGAACTGGAATACACCAAAACCCCTGGAAATCCTTTCCGATAGCCTGGTGGCAGCTCACCCATCCATCTCTGCCGATGAATTGACCCTCTATTTTGTCTCCGATATTGAAGGAGGTTTCGGGGGCAAAGACCTGTGGAAGATTACCAGAGAATCCAAAGGATCCGATTGGGGTAAACCCGTCAATATGG
>CAZTES010000021.1:8398-27148 GCA_964612275.1 uncultured Rikenellaceae bacterium | reverse complement strand
TCCAGTATTTTTACCCGATCCATAGATCGTTAAATTTAATGGATTTTAATTAACTTGCGAAAATACAAATACAAAATCATAAAACCAGAATAAACAGATGAAACCGATCGTGAGCATTATTATGGGCAGTACATCCGATATGCCAGTCATGGAAGATGCGGCAAAAATTCTGGATGATTTTCAAATCCCTTTTGAGATCAATGCATTATCGGCTCACCGCACCCCCGAGGAGGTTGAGAAATTTGCCCGTTCAGCCAGTGCCCGGGGTATCCGTGTGATCATTGCCGCGGCGGGGATGGCCGCTCATTTACCCGGTGTTATTGCTGCAATGACGACCATTCCGGTAATCGGGGTACCCATCAAAGCATCACTGGAGGGCTGGGATTCAATCCTGTCGATTCTGCAGATGCCTCCGGGGATACCGGTTGCCACAGTCGGTCTAAACGCTGCCCGGAATGCCGGTATCCTGGCTGCACAAATCCTTTCGGTTGGAAATCCTGAAATAACAGAAAGGCTGATCCAATTCAAAGACAGCCTGAAAGAGAAGATCGTTAAAGCGAACCGGGATCTGGAAGGGGTGAAATACAAGTACAAAACGAATTAGACAACAACAGGTAGTCAACCTTAAAATGATTTCAACAGGTCGGTTAGTAACGTTCCTATTGCTGCTTCTCCTGTTTCTGCGAGGACCCTGCGTTTACGCAATACACGATAATTACCCGCTGGGGGCCCGCTTCTCTGCCATGCGCAATGCTTCGGTCATGCTCCCGGACCTCTGGTCTGTTTCTCATAACCAGGCCGGACTGGGCTGGATCCAGAACCTGAGTATCGGGTTTCATCATGAAAACAAATTCATCATCCCGGAGTATGCGCTGCAAAGCCTGGCAATCGCAATACCCACAAAGCCAGGAACCATAGGGCTGAATTACAGCTATTTCGGCTATTCAAAATACCACGAGTCGAAAATCGGGCTCTCCTTTGGCAGAGTCTTCGGAGAATACATTGCAGCGGGTATTCAACTGGACTACCTGAACACATTCGTCGCAGAAGAGTATGGCAATCAGGGAAATGTTGCTGTTGAAGGCGGGATCATTGCTAAACCTTTTGATTTCCTGTACATCGGAGCGCATGTGTTTAACCCAACAAGAACAAAAATATCTACGTATGACGAGGAACCGGTCCCAACCATTATCCGGTTAGGAATTGGAGTGCAGCTTTTTGAAATGGTTTTCCTGGGGATCGAAACAGAAAAGGAGCTCGATCATAAACCGATCAATAAGGCCGGAATAGAAGTTGAACCGGTGAATAACCTCTTCCTCAGGGCAGGCATCTCCACGAATCCCACGCAGACCTCCTTTGGAATCGGATACAGCCTGAAGGGATTCCGGGCTGATCTTGCTTTTACCGTTCACCAGCAACTGGGCCTTACACCACACTTTACCTTGATGTATGCGTTTCAATGAGGACAGGATTAACATTTTTATTTACATCTCTTCTAATAGCTTCAGTGGACGCACAGCAGCTCCCGAAAGAAGAGCGGTTGAACATCGAGGATCTCATTGAAGAAATTGCACGAAACAGCGACCTGGACATCGACTACACCCTCCTGTACGAAGATCTTCTTCTGTTAGAGGAAGATCCGATCAATATCAATAGAGCGACGATGGAGGATTTACACCGGATCCGGTTTCTGACGGAATTCCAGGCAAGAAACCTGATCGGCTATATCCGCCAACATGGGCCTATTCTTTCTCTCTTTGAGCTTCAACTAATTGAAGGTCTGGATGAAGAAACGATCCGGATGTTGATCCCCTTTATCCTGATTGGAAAGGAGGAGCCTTCCGGACAGGAACCATTGCTTGGCTCGATAAAAAAAGGCAAACATCAAGTGATTCTTCGGGTGGACCAGATACTGGAAGAAAAAAAGGGATATGCTTCCATATCCGACTCTGCGTATGCCGCAGATCCTAATTCACGTTACCTGGGCAGCCCATTGAAAGGAGTCTTACGATACAGGTACCATTATAAAGACAGAATCTACTGGGGTGTTACAGCGGAAAAAGATGCAGGAGAGGAGCTTTTCACCGGGAGCAACAAACAGGGCTTTGATTTCTATTCCGCACACCTGCTGGTAAACGATATCGGAAAAATAAAAACCCTGGCACTCGGGGATTATCATCTCCGGTTCGGGCAGGGTCTGACACTCTGGTCAGGAATCTCTTACGGGAAAACACCTTATGTTCTGAGCATTAAGAAAAAACAATATGGGATCACAAAGTACAGCTCAACCGAAGAGAATCGTTTTTTGCGCGGTGCCGGGACAACAATCAGCCTGAAAAACCTGGATATTTCCGCATTCTATTCGAGAAAAAAGATCGATGCTAATATCCATTACCTTGACACGCTGTATGATGAAATTGAGAATGTCACCAGTTTTCAGGTTACCGGATACCATTCCATACCATCGGAAGTGGAGGATGAAGATGCTATCGGCGAATCCATTGCCGGCGGGAACCTTAGCTATGGAAGGGAAAAATTCCACGTGGGATTAACCCTGGTCAATTATCATTTTGGTGCGAAACTAATGCCCGATGAACGTCCGTACAACCGGTTTGATTTTCGCGGAAAAGGCAACACCAACGTTGGTTTCGATTACCAGGTCGGATGGAACAGGGTTAATCTTTTCGGAGAGGTTTCCCACTCGCTGGGTCATGGTATAGCCTACCTGAACGGCATGTTGCTCAACCTGCACTCCCTGTTCTCACTCTCTGTATTGTACAGGGACTATCAGAGAGATTATTACCCTTTTTACAGCCAGGGGATTTCGGAAAATTCAACCAACAAGAATGAGCGGGGAGTGTACCTGGGGACAGAGATCCGTCCCCTGAAACACCTGAAGTTTTCAGCCTATTTCGATGCCTTCTGGTTTCCCTGGTTAAAATACAACGTGGATGCGCCTTCCCGGGGAACAGATTACATGGTGCGGTTCGATTATAATCCATCGGAAACCCTGGAAATTTATTGCAGCCTGAAGGAGGAGTCAAAACCACGGAACAGGATTGAGGAAACACCATCGTTGAAGGAGATTGTGGATACGCGGTTAACCAAGTTCCGGCTTCAGCTGGCCTACTGGGTTTCCCCAAACCTTCAGCTCCGAAGCAGGATTGAGCTGTCAAGATTCCGTTTCGATGATGATCCCCTGGAGCAAGGCTACCTGGTTTTTCAGGACATCCTGTTCAGACCGGAAGAGCTGCCCCTGTCTGTTTCGTTCCGGTATGCCCTGTTCGATACGGATTCCTGGGACACGAGGATCTATACCTATGAACACGACCTGTTGTATGCATTCTCCATCCCTGCCCTTCATCAAAACGGTATGCGCTACTACCTCCTGGTGAAATACTCACCCCTGGACTATATGGATCTCTGGATCCGCCTGGCACAGACCTATTATGCCCATGTGCAATCGATTGGTACGGGGTTGAATGAGATTGCAGGAAAGACAAAAACGGAAGTAAAAGTGCAACTGCAGTTGAAATTTTGATATCAATGGTAACTCGATTCTAATTCGATTGTAACTCTACGTAGGAGTCCTTCGGGCAGTTGTCATTCAATGGTAGATCGAATAAACAACCCTAAAGGGTTTGAATTTATATTAGGATTCAACCCATATAGGGTTGCCTGATTTCTTCATATTCACCCCGCACTTCGTACGGGGTTATTCATTATTCAATCCCCAAGGGATTGTCATAAAAACATAGTCACCAGAATAAAAGTCATTTTGTGTTAGTGCACTCAATAATGCATATCCAATAACTCTTGATATTTCAATGCAAGCCAGGTCTATAATCCAAAATAGCATTAGCTCCATAGGCCTGCATGCCGGCAGGAGCGACCTGTTACTAATCTTAGTCAGATACATGTCTCATGGAATAATAATACCAGCTTTTTTCATCAGATCGCACCTACGGAGCTCATTGACTTGATGCAATTATCTCTAAAGACAGGGCACCCCTCCGGGGTTAAAAAACGAATCATTAACGGTTAATTATTAACTTCCATCTGATCCATTGCGGGTACGAGGCATGGAGATTTGTACTTTCCCGGAAATTGTCAACAAAATCGAAGGTAAAATTGCAGAAGCAGGTGAAATCTTAAGCCCGGTTACTGGGGGATATCGACCATTCTTCCTATTAGTCCACATCATTCCACTCTTTCAACCGTGAATAGAGGAATCTCCGGTTTATCTGAAGGTAATCGGCTGTTTTCGACTGATTGTATTGGAACTTTGCCAGTGCATCATGAATCATTTTCTTCTCCACCGCAGTGATAATTTCCTTAAACGACATTCCCTTTTCAATCATTCTGATATAATCTGTTTTGTCGACATCATCGTTAACCGAAGGAGGTATTTGATCGATATTCAGCACTTCATTTGAAGCTGTAACAATAGCGCTATGAATGGTATTTTCCAGCTCCCGTACATTTCCCGGCCAGTTATAGCTTTTCAATTTTTTTATGGTTTGCGGGGAGATAATGATCTTTCGGTCATCGCCATATTTTTGCACAAAATGTTGAACCAGGATGACCATATCGGACATTCTGTCCCTCAGCGGGGGTACGTATATGGAAACCACATTGAGTCTGTAATAGAGGTCTTCCCTGAAATTTCCGGTTTCCACTTCCGGTTTAATATCTTTATTCGATGATGCAAGGATGCGAACATTCACTTGAACGGGTTTATCACCACCTACCCGGAAAAAGGGTTGATTTTGCAACACCCTGAGCAGTTTTACCTGAAGGGAATGGGGCATGCTATTGATCTCATCGAGAAAGACCGTTCCGCCGTCGGCGATTTCAAAAAGACCTTTACGCTGGGCAAATGCGCCGGTAAACGCTCCTTTTTCGTGGCCAAAAATTTCGCTTTCCAGCAAAGATTCTGACAAGGCGCCACAGTTTATTTTCACATAGGGTTTATCGTGCAATTTTGAATGACGCTGTATGGCATCGGCTACCAATTCTTTTCCGGTTCCGCTCTCTCCCTGGATCAGGACAGTGGCACCGGTTGGAGCCACTCTTCCGATCAGCTTAAAAATTTCCTGCATTTTAGGACTTTTTCCAATAATGTAGTCACCGGGCATTGCTGGTCCTGAACTGTCAACCAGAGTCCTTAGCTGCTTTACTTCGGTTAACAGGTTGCCATACTGGAAGGCACGTTCCACAATGAGTAAAAACTCATCCAGTTCAAACGGTTTTTCAATGTAATCGTAAGCACCGCATTTCATCGCTTTTATAGCCCGCTCACTGGTTCCGAAGGCAGTGAAAACAATCACCGGAATGTCTTTGTTAATGCGCTTGATCTCTTCCAGTACATCAAGGCCATTCATATCGGGCATGTTGATATCCAGGATTACCAGTCCCGGAGAATCCACTGAGAAGCATGCAATGGCAGATGTCCCATCTTCGGCCAACACTACCCTGTAACCCAGGGGCGAAAGCAAGTCGTTTATGTTGCGCCGGATGGATGCTTCGTCATCTACTACCAGTACGGTTTTAACACCATCATTCATCAACTCTTATGTTTAGTTAGTACAGGCAAAGTTATAATACATTTTGTTCCTTTTCCTTCATTCTTTTCAAAGTATATATTTCCACCGTGGGCTACAACGATTTCGTGTGAAATAGTCAGCCCCAACCCTGTCCCTGTTTCCTTTGAAGTGAAAAACGGATCGAAAATATTATTCAGTATATCATCCGGTATTCCTTTTCCTGTATCGGATATCTCAATGGTGATCTGTGATTCCTCTTCCCTGTATCCTGTTTCAATGAAAACCTCGCCCCTCTCCTCAATCGATTCAATGGAATTCGTAAGGATATTTAATAGAAGCTGTTTCAGGGAGTTGGGGTCGGCATTAATGAGTGGCAGGTCGTTAAGCAGCTTCTTCCTTATCCCGATCTCCTTATCAACACTTCCATAGTCAAACAGGCTGAGCATTTCTTCTATTACCTGGTCCACGCGTGTTGGTTTTAAATTTTTATAGATCGGCCTTGAGAACACTACAAGACGCTTAACAAGGCCGGATAATCGATTGATCTCATCCAATACCAGGTTGATCGAATCCGGATCGATATTTTCCTGCAGTATCCGGTTTTTCTTTGCTTCCTTCTGCCACATTTGCACCCGCATCTTGATGACGGCAAGGGGAGTTTTCACTTCATGTGCCACGGCAGCGATCATTTTTCCCAGCGAAGCAAGTTTTTCTTTTTGCTGCAATTCCCTTTCCAATTCAAGCCTTTGTTTATCCTCTTTTTCAATCAGGTCAAGCATTTCGTTAATGCTTGCGGGGATAAAGCCGAACCACCCTCCCCTTTGTTTCAGTCTGTAACCCGGGTCTTTCCTCGTACTGTCGAGCTCACGACGAATATGCTTGATCCCGTTACGAAGAAAGGCGGTAAACATCGCCATGACCACAAATCCCACCAGGGATATTATGGTGAGAAAATTAATGATCCGTTTCAGCTTCGCCACGGGCAGTTCCCGTTCAATGTGTACCCTGACCCATACTGATCCAAACACCTTATCACCGTATTTAAACGGATGGGTAGCCAGCGGGAAAACTGCCGGATCGAAAGCATGCAGATTAATGATGGGCATGCTTCTCTCAATGGATTCAATGGCTTGTTTTTTAATGATATTATAGGACCGGGGGGGAGGGCCATAAACGGGAATGGGTGGTTCTGATGTAGGAAAGGCGTACCCGATGAAATCATCCAGCTCCTCCATATAGAAGCCACCTTCGAGCCCTTCAACTTCAATGACATGGCTCCTGATCAATTCGGTTAACATCTCTTCAATTTTCATTGATGAGGCCACTGATATGGTAGAGCCATGAAGCAGCAGCGATAAATACTGCTGAATGGAGTCACTGTTTTCAACATCAAAGGCAATATCGCTGGCATACGACTCACAAATGTTTTTACGCTCTTCAATCAGCCTGTTTTCCCATCTTCTGAAGAAAAAGAACATAACTACAATAGCCACCATGACGGAAAGTGCCGCGATAAACCCAATATGAAGGATCTTTCGATATTCCTTCGATAATCCCATGTTAATGTTATAATTTAAAAGGGCTCAAATTCCCCTGATCAATTTAAAAAAGATCTGTGTCAATGACATAATGCATCAACGCTTCTGCCAGTTCGGGAGAAGACTCCTTGAACAGATCATAGATGGGTTGCTTGTTTTTAATGATTACTTTTGAATAGACCGCCCGGGTTATTTTGGTTTTCTTAAAACGGTTTTTATTCTTCTCCGGCATCAGCAGATCCCCCATCAGTGTATTTGGGTTTAAAATTCCTTCAAGATCCATTCCTGCATCCTTGAACGCCTGCAGCCAGAGTTTTTTGGAATATCCAAAGTGGCTACAATTCAGGCTTAAGTAGAGAGGATTAGCTCGATCGGTTAATTGAGACAGTGCTTCTTCAACATAATATGAGATAAGCATTTGGGTATCTTCCCCAAAGGGATCCTTTTCAATATAGGACTGTAATTCAGGACATGCCTGGGTGATGATCCGCCCACCGGAAAAACCTTTTTCAAGCAAGGCTTTTTTATGGCTCCCTTCAGCAATGGTGGTTTCCGTCCCGGTGATGATCACGATCGATTTTTCATTCTGTAAAAGCCGGTCTGCCATAATTTGTACTCCGGGCTGAACGATCCCGACAACGGGTGTATCCGATTTTTTCACAAAATCGGTCTCTTCAAAGATTACCGAAAGGGTATTGCATCCGATCAATATGATGTCAGGATGAAAACGGTTTTCAATACCTTCAAGAACGGAATTGAACACGGTTATCTTTTCTTCCCGTGAGGGCAGTGCATTATATCCCTTATCCGCATCGAACAACGCATTGACAAAAATCAAATTTACCCGTCTATAGTATCCCGAACCGGTCAGTTTTTTTGCAATATTATCCATCACATCCAATCCACCCAGTCCGGAATCTGTGATGACCACGGTGATCTCCTTACGGTCAACTACCGGGCTATCCTGAGCCTCCTCTCTATCATATCCGACAGCTGGTAAGAAAAGAAGGAAAGCCAGAGCCAGCATCATGTAAATTGATCTCATTCTCATATGAACAAACATGGGCTTAATAATAATAAGCTGTGAACAAAATGTCCACAGCTTATTATCTGAATATAAAAAAAGGATCTTTACTTAACAATCACTTTATGTATGCTATCCCGTCCCTTTGAATCTTTAATTCTCAGGAAATACAAACCTTTTGCCTTCCCGGTGAGGTTAATGGGAACGACACGTTCATACTGGAGATTCTCGATTCGTTTGATCATGCGACCAGTAATATCAAAAACATTCACTTCGGTAATCATCCCTTCATTCGACTCAATAACAAAAGCGCCGTTTGACGGATTTGGATATACCCTGACATTAAATCCGGACTTTGTAATGATCGGTTCAATTCCGGTTCCAGTGCCATATTCGTATGCTCCAATGTCAATTTCAGCACCTCGTTCAAAGCCCCGGATATCCGTTGTGGGCACCAGGGGTTCACTGCTAGTACCCTCGCCAATTAAGACGGAAGTAGATACGAGATTCCAGTCTGAAGCAGGATCGTATCCCGAGTATCCGGATGATCCACTCACATCAACAAAACCGGGATTTACATAGTCACCATCGATGGGTCCGATGTAGATGGTATCAGAGACAATACAGGATGAAGCACTGAGCGTATCCAGGGCACAATTCTTTACTGTTGCATAAGCACCGGCAGTTGCCATAGCGCCCGTGTTACTGATATCGTATGCTTGAATTTCACTCCCATCCTGGTTTTTCCAGAATGCACAGTTCACAAATTTTGGTTCAGTATTCATGTAAGGTGATCCAGTCTGGTAGCATCTGACAGCCGGACCATATGTGCCTGCTCCACCCGGATCGGTATCGGGAAGTGCATTGAGTGCGAACGTGCAGTTATAAAACTCCGGTGAACATTCATAAATCCGGATTGCTCCTCCTTCATCATTGGCCCAATTGTTAGCAAATACACAATTGATAAATTTGGCTGTTGTTCCGGAAGCGCTGTAAATGGCACCACCGTCGTCATTTGCATACCCCTTGATGAAGAAACAATTCTCGATAATAGGATCACATACATCACTGCCGCTTCTGTAAAGGTACATATGAGATCCATCATCACAATAATTATCAAAGAATGTACAATTGATAATGTGGGGTGATGATGCTCTCAGCTTCATTCCCGCTCCATTGCTACCGGTAACATCTGAGAATCCTCCTGTAATGGTAAAACCATCAATGGTTGTTGCTGATGAGATGAATTCACCAAAGATGACCCTTGATCCGTTACCACCCGTCAGGAATCCGTTACCATCCAGGTCGGCACTGAGTTTTGTTTCATTTGCCATGCCCAGCCCGAAGTCTGTTCTCTCATCTTTTGACGACTCGGTTCCGGCAAATCCGCCGAAAATACTGACACCATTCACCAGGGTAAACGAAGAATCAACCTGGTTCCCCGGCGTCAGGTAGGTACCGGCTGCAACCCATACTTCATCACCATAATTACTGGCATTCATCGCATCCTGTAAACTTCCCATGGCATTTGCCCAGGAAGACCCATTGCCTGAACCGTCGGGTTTGACATACATGATGTTGGCTAAATATTCCGTGAAGGTAACGGCAAGGGTGCCATCAGCATCAACATCCGACAATGTATAGGTATAAGTGCCATCACCATTATCTACCATACTGCCAATTATATCCGTGGAATTGAGTAACAGGGTTTCCACTGTGTATCCGGTAGCGGGAGTAATGGTAAATTCAGTATCATCATTTATGGTAACTTCAACATCACCTGACGGATCAATGGATCCATTCGCACCGGCAGTAACAGTTATGGTATACAGTTCCGTAAAGGTCACACTGAGTGTGCTGTTTTCTCCCACTCCCGTAAGGGTATAGGTAAAGGTACCATCCTGGTTATCCACTACCTCGCCAAGAACACTTGAACCATTAAGTTCAAACGTTTCAATGACAAATCCGACAGCAGGAGTTATCGTGAAAACGGTCTCATCAGTAACCAATACCAGGATATCACCCACCGGATCAATGGTTCCGTTTGCACCGGCAGAAACGGTAACGGTATATTGCACCGCCAAGGGCTCAAAGGTAACAGCAAGGATTCCATCAGCCGATACCGATGTGGCAGTATAGGTAAATGTTTCGTCGCCGTTATCGACCAGTGAGCCAAGAATATCCGTTGCATTATAGGTGGCTGCCGTGATTTCAAAACCGGTTTCAGGAGCAAGTATAAAATCCTGGTCAGCAGAAGGCACAACATAAGCTCCGGGTGGGGTAATGGTACCGGAACCAGAAATATCGGTAGCAATTACATAGGGGACAGTGGGATTGTATTCAAACGCACCAATATCTGGTGTTGCATCACGAAAACTTTTCGTTATATCCATCTCCGGTGCGCCTGATGCTGTGCCAAAATTAATCAGTGGTGAACCGGTCTGTATTGACCAGTCAGCTGCCGCATCATATCCAAGATAACCGGCTGTCCCGGATGTATTGGCGAACAGGGGGTCGGTTGAACTGATATCGACAGTTCCCGTTGCGGTTGCACCCGTAGCCGTAAAGGTCCCCTCAAACGCACAATTTGTAATCGTTGCAAGACCACCAGTACTTAATGCGAGATCTTCATCAACCACACCGGCTTCCAGATTGCCCCAGAAAACACAGTTTATGAAGGTTGGCGAAGAAGCAGCGTTATTCACATCGACTGCTGAACCATCTCCAGCGGTTAATGTATTCCTGGTAAAGGTACAATTAACAAAAGTGGGAGCCGAATAATAGACTCTCCAAGCACCCGCATCGGTATCAGCCGAATTGTTCTCAAAAACACAATTGGTAAATACCGCATCGCACCCTGTAGCGGAATATCCTGCTCCGGCTTTATCGTCGGCAAAATTTGCTGTAAAATAGCAATCGGTAACCGTAACTGTGGCAGCATTATATAAATAAAGTCCTGCACCATTGTCATCACAATAATTAAAAGCAATGGTGCAATCTTCAATATTCATATTCCCGCCATTAAGACGCAATCCACCTCCATCAGCTCCTGATGCATCAGCATATCCGTCTCGTATGGTAATCCCATTCAGTGTAGTAGCAGATGTAATTTCCTCGCCATACATTACTCTTTCAGCATTAGCAGCATCATTTATGTCATTTTTATCCACATCACCACTGAGAATGGTTTCGTTCGCTCCTCCCAACCTGTAATCCAGGCGTTGCATTGGATCGATTTCGGTTCCTGCAAAACCACCGTACAGGCTAACGCCTTCCTTCAATTCAAACGTTGAATCAGCAGGAGTATAGTAGGTCCCGGCTTTGATCCAAATCTGTGTACCTGCAGATGCAGCATTAATTGCTGCCTGAATATCAGCCGTTGCGGATGCCCATGAGGATCCATCACCGCTACCATCCGAGGCAACAAAAACAATGGTCTGTGCTTTCGCCAGACCAACAATCGCAAACAGCAGCAGTACTGCAAAAAACTTCATTGTGTAGATTTTTTTCATAATCGGCAATTTTTAGTTTATGAATGATTTTGATTTAACAGTATTCAGGAAACCATAGCCATTTTTCAACCAAACGATTTTTTGTCTATGGGTGTTCTGTTATGTTCTGAAAAAATTCACTATTAATATACGATAATCATACCAAAAAATAAAGTATTTGGCTGAATAGTTACCAGATCAATCCATTTCTTATGTTCAGGAAAAAATCTGTTGAACTGTCATTGTATGGATATGTGGTTGCATATGAATTGTGTGCTGTTCCGGTTAAACGAACAATTTTTTATTTATTCCAATAATTTGGACTTGGTCTAAATAAAACGGTTGATGAAAGCCTGCAAAAAACAGGGGGAAAATGCGAAAAAACAGCACGGTGGCTGTGTTATATTTTCACAAAACCGACTATTTGTATAACGTTCCCAGGCTTATAAATAAAAATTTTATCATCTATTTTATGGGAATTATATTTCCCCTTAAGTTTATAAAGAATAAGACATAAAGCTGTATTTGGATATTTGATATTAACAAATTGCAATTCAACGATACAGGTTTTTAACACTGCTTCATTTAATTAAGGCCCAAATTTTGAATAACTTTAGGCACTTCATCGAATGGTAAATAAAAAACTGGATAAAATGAACCTAAAGAAACTCACTCTGCTATTGTCGATATATTTAGTATCTGTTGTTGCTTGGCCGGGGATTGGCAATTGGTCAGGCCCACATGCATCTTCCAACCGGGATCAGCAGGTACCGATAACAGGGACCGTTACTGATGAGGATGGGCAACCCTTACCTGGAGCCACCATTGTAGTAAAAGACAATCCATCTATCGGGGTTGCTACTGATCTTAATGGTAACTTCTCAATCGATGTGGAACCCGGCAGTGTATTGGTTTTCTCTTTTGTCGGGATGACAACCCAGGAGGTTTTAATTACCGAACAACAGGAGTTGTCCATCCAGTTAATTGCTGAAACCAAGGGAATATCGGAGGTAATGGTGGTTGCCTATGGTGTAACCCAGCGGGAAACATTTACCGGATCGGCTACTGTTGTAAATTCCGATAAGATTGAAAAAAGGCCGGTTTCTTCCTTTACTGCTGCTCTTGCAGCCAACACTTCGGGGATTGTTATCAACACATCGGGTCAGCCCGGCGATGCCGAGGTGGTTCGAATAAGGGGTACCGGATCATTCAATGCTTCCCTTGCCCCGTTATATGTTGTTGATGGAATAGCCGTCAACATGAGTGATATGTCCCGGTTGAGCACAACGAGTGCTAATCCAATGGCATCAATCAATCCCAGTGATATTGCATCGATCACTGTACTGAAAGATGCTGCTGCATCTTCCCTGTATGGTTCACGGGCTGCCAACGGTGTCATTCTGGTAACCACGAAGCAGGGGAAAGAGGGCAAAACAACATTTAACCTGGATATGCAATACGGTATTGCCAATGGACTCTATACCAAACCCATGGCTGATAAGGATGAATTTGCCGAACTGTGGGTGACCGGTGAACTGCATAGAATTATGGCGATTGATGCTATTTTCACAGGACTCGGTGAGATCGACTACATCAAGAACTGCTATGAGAATGAGAACACGTACAATTATTACCTTGACAGAGCGAGGAGTAATTTTAATACTGCCTATGCCATGGATGGAAACGTTTATGATTTCTGGGGTGATGGGTACGATGACTATCCTGACACGGACTGGTACGATGTTGTATCCAGGAAAGGCGGGACTCAGAAGATCACCCTCTCTGCTTCGGGGGGTCAAAATGGTTTGACTTTTTTCTCATCCGGAGAATATTATAAGCAAGAGGGGACCATTAAAGGTTCTGATCTTACCCGTTTTTCAGGACGCGTGAATGTCTCATCCAAAACCAATAAAGTGGCATGGTTCGGAATTAATATGTCCATGTCCTATTACAACCAGAATTTCCCTTTGCAGGGGAACCTGTATGTAAATCCCTTGCGTGCAGCAGCCAATATTCCACCGGTTGTTCCCGCTTACATAAACGGTGAACCAAATCTCTCCCTGCCGGGTGATATTCTAAATAATTATAATCCGGTAGCTATAAGGGAGATGAACATATACAATTCATACAGTTACAGAAATCTGGGAACGGCCTGGGCCCAATTGAATTTTACGGATGACCTGTTTTTCAAAACCACCGTAGGATACGACAGCCGGCCTCTACATGAAACCCGATGGGAAAACAAGGATGTTGGAACCGGTGCCGGATACGATGGCAGGCGCCAGGAAGTGGAAACCAACAGGCGCAGGTTAACCTCTTCCTCCATTCTCAATTATGAAAAAAGCATTAAAGAGAAACACAATCTATCAGCACTGATCGGCTGGGAAGCAGAATGGACACATACCACACTGCTGGGAGCGGTGTCCACCGGATACGCAACAAACCTTAATCCAAATCTTAGTTCCGGGACCATACCAACTGAAGCCATTGGAAGAGAGTACGATGATGCCTTGCTCTCAGCCATTTCAAGAATCACGTATAATTATGAAAACAGATATTATGCACAACTCAGTTACCGGGCTGACGGATCCTCCAGATTCGGAACCGATAGTCGCTGGGGTCACTTCTATTCCATATCCGCTTCATGGAGACTCTCTCAGGAACCGTTTATCAATTTTGGTTGGCTCGACGATGCAAAACTACGTGCCAGTTATGGAATTAACGGAACGTTGCCCAGCGGATTGTACGACTATCTGGGTAATTATACCCTTGGTTTTGATTACAACAACCTGTCAGGTGCACGCGTAACCAACGTGGCCAATATGGGATTAAGCTGGGAAGAGAGTAAGAGCATAAACGTGGGTTTTGAAATCAAGGTGCTTGACAGTAGATTATTTGCCTCTGCCGAATACTACCACCGCCTTGCCGAAGGCCTCCTGTTTGACCGGGAGATATCGAGAACCACCGGGTTTACCAATGCCCTCGTAAATCTGGGTTCGATGAAAAACCAGGGTTTTGAATTCACCATTGATGCCAATCTGTTGCGTTATACAAACCTGTCCTGGAACCTGGAAGTAAACCTGTCTACTCTGGAAAATGAAATTATCGACCTTCCAAACGACATCGTGGGACCAACAAACGTTGACCGGGAAGGGTATCCGGAAGGATCCCTCTATCTGCCTGAATACTTTGGTGTTGATCCCGAAACGGGATCACCACTGTGGTACCATGTCGATGAATCCACCGGAGAAAAAACCATTACGGACAATTACAGTGAAGCCACACGCCAGATCATCGGTACCAGGGAACCAAAATATTTTGGTGGGTTTTCTTCTCACCTGACTTACAAAAATTTCAGTTTCGACATGCTGTTTTCGTTTGCATGGGATTTCTATACTTTGGATTATTGCGCCAGTCGGTATACACAGACTGATGGCGGGCAGTCATACCTTAATGCAGAAACTTCTCAATTGGATAGCTGGACGCCGGACAATACCGATGCAAGCAATCCGATACGGATAAATGGTACGACCAACGGAAGCCAGTTTTCAACCCGTCATGCATACAATGGCGCTTATTTTAAAATGAAAAACATTAAACTGAGTTATCAGGTGCCAAAAAAGCTGGTGAACCGAATAAAGGTCTCAGCATGTGAAATTTACGTGCAGGGTGAAAACCTTTTTGTCTTAACCGAAATGCCCAACTTCGACCCGGAAATCAGGGTGAATGGTTACCGCTATGTGTACGATTTTCCCCCGCCGCGTACCTTTACTTTTGGAATAAACTTAAGTTTCTAATATAACTTCGGAAATGATGAAAAAAATAATAAAAAAGACAAGCATCGGGATCGTTGCTACCTTTTTATTCATAATTACCGGGTGTGAAGACTTCCTGAACAGATACCCCGATAATGCCCTGACTGCTGAACAATTATATTCCGATATTGAGTATGCTCAAGCGACCATAGTTGCCCTTTATGATCTGCTCTCGGAAACCCATCTGCTTGGCAGGAATGTTCCCCTTCGGGGTTCGCTAAAGGGAACTGACTTCTTCCACTTTACCGAAAATCCCAACTTACGGTTTGACCGCGAATACAAATACGTTGAGATATCATCCAGCGCAGGGTATGCAGGATATATCTGGAACTATTGTTATAAAACCATCGCCAGTTGTAACAGCCTCATTGCAGTCATCCCCGGTCTTGACGGATCGGATGAAATTAAGAACGATATGCTCGGTCAGACAAAAGCCGTTAAGGCAATTTGCTATCTTGAACTTCTTCGGGCATTCTGCTACCCCCCCTGGATGGCAGAGGATGATGAATTGTACAGCATGGGTGTACCGCTGCTTAAAACAGCAAGTGATCATTCCGATGCCATTGCGAATCCCCCCGGAAGGACAAGCCTTGATAAATGTTATGAATATGTCATCGAATTGCTAACCAGTTCAGTTGATCTGATTGATAAAAGCAAAACCGAGAAGCAATTTCTTACCGAACAAGCCATCTGGGGTATCCTGGCCAATGTATATCTTTACAATGAAGAATGGCAGCTTGCCCTGGATGCAGCACTGGAAGCGGAGTCACTGGGAGGAGGAATGATCAGCAAACCGCAATTCATCAGCAGCATGACGCAGCGATTCAATAGCGAATCTGTATTTGAAATATTTTACGACGTCAACGATAACCTGGGAACCAGCTGTATTGCTTATTATGCGGTCAAATCGGTAAATGCCGGGGGGCGTATTGACGGGAATTCAATTGGTTATGGTGATTATGGGGCTTCCAATGCTTTTATCAATCTATTTGCACCTGAAGACATAAGAAATGAATTATTTAAAGAAGATAAAACCAGTTCATCATCCAGTCTTCCAGGTGAACCGGGATATTCAGCACGCGCTTACCATAAATATATGGGTATAGAATCGGAGCTAATCCACGATGTGCCCTATATCAGATTACCTGAGATCCTTCTGGTGGCTGCAGAAGCATATTCAGAAATACCCGGTCATGACGCCGATGCACTGAGCTATCTGAATAAGGTATATACAGCCCGCACCGGTTTAACGCTTACCGGATTAACCGGGCAGGAACTAAAAAATGAAATTTTTAATGAAAGAAGAAGAGAGCTGGCACTTGAAGGACATGAATTATTTGACTACCTGAGGAAAGGAAGGTCGTTCACCCGTGATTCTTCCCACCCCTCCCCCCTGACGATTGATCCGGTCAACGGGCGGAATGCCGAACATTTTCACCAGGTGGTCTATCCGATTCCACAGCCGGAAATGGATGCAAATCCAAATTTGCGTGATGAACAAAATCCCGGTTATGCTCCCTATCAGGGAGGAGTAAAGTAAAGTAACCGTAGCCATTCCTTCAGGATGAACCGCTGAGTATAATCATTCCCGTTGCTTCCGGGAAGGTCATCAATAAAGGTACTGATATATAGTTCAATATCTCCGGTATAGGTTTGACAGTATAACCCGGAGGCCACAAGTTGCAACAAAAGGAAAGTGGTCAACAATAATCTCATGATAACCCCGAAGTTAATTCAGCAGACCCTGCTATTCATTATGCAAATAGTATCCAATCCCATGTTCCACAAGATCGTTATAGGCAGGGAGTCCTGAGATCTCCACCGGGTTATCGCCATGAAACTCATTATAGGCTCTGATGATCGCCTGAAAACCGGAAAGATGCCTTCCTACCCTGTGGTCAAGCTGCTCGCCTTCGTCACGGTAAACAATACGCAGGGCACCGGTTTCTTTTGCAACTTTATAATTTTCACTTACGCCATCAAGGATTAATTCTTCATTTGTTTTTCCCCTTAACCGGCCCTGAATTGGGCTGCTTGTTTCCATAAGGAAAGGATGAGTTTCCGTGTAGTCACCCCATTCGCGATGGCTGAGTCCATGAAAATTCTTCGGAGATAATTCAGGAGAATACGTAAGTCCTTCCAAATCAAGCTCCAGGATGGAATACATTGCAATATCCTCCGCTTTTTCGTGATAGACAATGGCATTAATTATGGGAATTTCCGGTGCGGCTTCATGGAGATCATAGGAAATATCAACATTTTCTTTTTCAATTAGTTGTAAAATTGCATAAGCCACTTTCTCCGTCAATGATCCGTTGGGATCTCCCGGGTATGTCCTGTTCAGGTTTCTCGATTCAAGGCCGGAGTATTGCTGACCCGAAGGTTTCTGTGAATACACCAGGGGATCAGGCCATTGATGCACAGGATTTGTCGCCCTGGATCCGAAGCGAAATCGACGGATTCCCTGATCCGTTTCAATGTGAAATGATTGAGGAAATGCCTCCATCGGATCGGTGCAGGTAAATCCCGAGTTATTTAACCTGGGAATGATGATAACCCTTCCCTTTTCAGGGACCAGATTTTCAAGAATTACCACACTGGCAATATATCCTGCCGGTTCGTTTGGATGGGTGCCACCAGCCAGAAACACCGTAGCTCCCGGCTTTCCGCTATCGAAAATGTAGACTTCCGTATCCCCATTTGTTCCTTTGATACCCGAAAAATAGTCGCTTAACATTCTCTGGTTGCTCAACCCCTCACTGGGATACAACGGTTCCGGTGCGTACATTTTGTGGAATTCAAGTGCTGCTATAATTCCGGTTATAAGGGTAACAACCGTAATGATGGCAAGAGATATATAGTGTTTCTTCATGCGTGCGGCTCTATTTGATGTGTAAAATTCTGAGAATAAATATCAGCAGCACAAAAGCAATTGCCATCTGCATTTTCCATTTTTTTTCTTTAACAAATTCTATCCCAAGAATAAATGTAACATAGATTAGAATGAGTGTATAAATAACGTGTAGCATACTTTAAAATTTAGAAAAAGAACCGGGAAATTTCTTCCGCAAAGATCAACACGACAATGGCAGTAACCATTGAAAAAATAATCGGTATGATACTCTGCTTCAATATTTTGAAATGATTTTTCTCCTCTACCGTCTGGGCAGCATAAGCACAGAGCAAGGAAGGAGGCGGCATGAGGTCTCCCAGAGCTGCCATCATGACCAGTGATGCGGTGACAACGATGGCGCTTTTACCAATAAAAACATAAACCAGGGGGACTCCAATGACCGATGCAGATGCATAGGCCGATCCCATGAACGGCATGATCGA
>CAZTES010000021.1:0-8298 GCA_964612275.1 uncultured Rikenellaceae bacterium | reverse complement strand
GGACTCCAATGACCGATGCAGATGCATAGGCCGATCCCATGAACGGCATGATCGAGGCAGCCATATATTTAATGGCATCAGGAAGCTGAAGGGCTAAAACTGCCAGGTAACCCCGTATACCCGTAAGGGTGAGTATTTGCAGAAACATACCTACTCCGACAAGAATAACAATAACAGGCAAAGCCATTCTCAGCGCTTCGCGTGTAACGCTGATGATTTTGGTCCCGGGTGAAATGAGGATCCCCAGAATAGAGCCAATGATAAAAATCAGGGGAACACCCAGATGCGGCAGGTATTTATAAAGAATGATCTCACTGATCAAATAGCCGATAACAAAAATCAGTGGTATGTAGAGCAAAAAACCCCGCTTCCCATTTTCCAGTAACTGAAGCTTTTCCACAACTTGATCAAGATCAATCTTCTTTACGAATCGTACCCGGAAATAGATGGAAGTAAAAAGTGCTGCCGGTAAAGAGACCAGCAACAAAGGGATCGTAAACCCGATATAGGGCATATCCACTCCGCCGCCAATGATCATTACGGGTATGCTTATTGGCGGAGCAACCTCTCCAAATACAGCTGCCATTGCAATCAACGACCCAGCAGCCAGCCTGGGAACACCGATTGCCAGCAGAACAGGAGCCACCAGAACACCGGTTGTAAGAACACAGGTTGAAGAGAGCCCGGTTAACATTCCGGGAAACATTACAAACAATACAATCACTATGATCAAAAGGGTTGGCTTTCGATAAAAGGTCTTGATAATTCCTATACTGATGCGTGCTAAAACACCACTTGATTCCATAATTTTCATGAATATCATAGCCGTTGCAATGATCATAATCGCCTCGAGAAAGCCAAATCCACCTTCCACCAGGTGCCGCACAGGAATTCCATGACCATCAACCAGCCCCCCAACCAGGGCTGCCAGGATAAGCGACACTCCTGCAGGCATCTTCAATACGAAAACACTTACCGCAAATGTTGCCAGCATCAATAATAAAAGAATTAACTCAAAACTCATGACATAAAAATAGACTGTTCCCGTTTTTTAAAAATAGGTCACTGCGTAAAGATACCGTTTCTCAGATAATTCTTCGGACAAAATCCTTCCTGCTCACAATTTCCTGTAAAGGCGACCTCCCTGCAGAATTCCATTCGATGCTGCCAGAAAACCAAAAAACGTGCCATGTCATCCCGAGGATATTCCCCGTCATGAAATTAGGTTGCATGGATAAGTAGTTCGCCTATTATTTGCCAGCAGGTAGGATTTTTTATATTTTTCCAACCGCTTATTGATTACTGACTGCGAACCGGTAATCATGGGATAAACAAACACCATTACCTGGGCCTTTTTAACTCAATCGATGGGTTTAATTGATTCACATTTTGTTCACAATCTTGGGGATAGATATTCTGGCATATCTTTTGACAAGTAAGCAATTGTATTTCAATGGATAATCCTATAAATCAAGCAATATCATTTTAAAAATCAAATCATTATGAGACACGTTACACTGAAAATCAGTATGTTTTTTTTACTGGCAACTCTTTCATTCATTGCTGTGGCCCAAACTTTTCAACAACCGGTTTTAATTTCTTCGGCAGGACAGAGTGCGGACGTTAAGCTGGTAAAAATGCTTGCATCAAGAGAAAATCTTGACGCCAACACCATTCTAATGGCAACCCGTTCCGATCTGGAAGGAATAAAAACCTTAATCATTGTTTCCGGCTTCAGCTCAAAAGGACTTGGTGCAGCCGGTATAAGTCAGGAGGATGAGATGAACAGGGTGCAGGAACTGGTCAATGCAGCGAACAGCAAAGAGATACCGATCATTTTGATGCACATTGGCGGAAATGCACGTAGAAAAGGGCAATCGGATGCTTTCAATTCGCTGATCGCCAATAATGCAAAACACATGATTGTGGTTGCTCAGGGGAATGAAGACAATTTCTTCACGGATATTGCAACAGCAAAAAGCATCCCCCTGGAAGTTGTTGAAAAAATCTCTGAAACGGGAGCCCCTCTTGGCCAGCTTTTTCAGTAAATGCATTTGAAAATATAAATGGAAAATAAATGCCCTCAACAGGCCTTAACTTCTTAAATATCCCTTATCTGAAATGAAAAAAATACAGGTGCTTTTCTCACTTTTCATCCTGATCATCACAGGCTGTTTTTCAGTTTCTGTTGCCCAGGATAGTGCAGTGAGTAGCAACGGAATGGTAGCCACAGCTCATCCATTAGCGTCCAGGGCTGCCATTGAGATGTTCAAAAGCGGTGGTAATGCAATTGATGCAGCCGTAGCTGCAGCGTTTGCTATCGGTGTTGTCGAACCCGATGGTTCGGGACTTGGAGGTGGTGGAGGAATGGTTATATATCTGAAGAGCAGCAACGAATCCTACTATATTAATTATTATGCCCGGGCATCAGAGCGGGGTTCGGAATCGGGATACTCCGGCAGCAAAGATGCTCATACTGCAAAAGCAATTTGTGTTCCGGGTACGGTTGCAGGGTTGACCATGGCCCATGAAAAATTCGGTACCCTTTCCTTGAGTAAGGTTCTTGAACCGGCTATCCGGTATGCTTCGGAGGGCTTTGAGATCGATGCCACTCTTGCTACACTGATTCTGGATAACATCGAAACAATCATGGCCGATGAAGCAACCATGAATATTTTTTGTGAGGATGGATTCCCTTTGATGGAGGGCGACAGGATCGTACAAAAAGAACTGGCACAAACACTTTCCATTATTTCTGAAAAAGGTCGAAAGGGATTTTATGAAGGCGAACTGGCAGAATCGATCTTTCGGGGGATAGCCGACCGGGGCGGGGTGCTCACGCTGAGGGATTTTGCATCCTATGAGGCTCAGTTTACCAACCCCCTCTTCGGAACTTACAGGGGCTACGATATTGTATCAGCGAATGCTCCCCAATCGGGGTTATGCCTGATTGAAGCCCTGAATATTTTGGAAAACTATGATCTGAAAAATGCACCACACTATAGTGAATCAGCTGAAGTTCTTCATCTTATAGCCGAAACGGAGCGGTTTGTCTATGCAGACCGAGCCGCTTATCTGGGTGATCCCCGGGTTGCTGATGTACCGATCGAAGGATTAATCTCAAAGGAGTATGGTACTCAGCGTTTTCACCAGATAAACAAGGAGAGGCTGGATCCTCCCAGATACCGTGATGTTGAAGAAGGAAATCCGTATCCATTTGTTAAAATGGAGAAACTTCCTGTGGTGGTTGAGGATGATCTGTCGGGGGAAGGACATACAACACACCTCTCAGTAATAGATAAAGAGGGCAACTGTGTGGCACTGACACAAACACTGGGTCTGTTCTTCGGATCGGGTCAGACGGTAAACGGCGTGTTGCTTAATTGTGCCATGACTAATTTTGCTTATCGTACTAAAAGCAGCATTAACCTGTATAAAGATGGCAAACAGTCAAGAAGTTCCATTTTGCCCACCATTATTCTGAAAGAGGGGGAACCCTTTCTGATTGCCGGTTCACCCGGTGCTGCACGGATCATTGCCACTGTGATTGAGGTGGTAATTAACATGCTCGATTATGAAATGAATGTTACGGAAGCCAATCTGGCTCCACGGTTCTTTGTGCGGGATAGTGAGGATTTTCTCTACCTGGAATCAGGAATTAAACCGGAAGTACGGGCAGAACTTGAAGAAATGGGCCATACCCTGCGAGTCTATGAGGGGATCGATCTGTTCTTTGGTGGTGTGCAAATGATCCACATAAATCCTGAAGATAAGATGTATTATGGCTCTGCCGATAAACGCAGGGGAGGAATGGCAATTGGATACTAGATCATGCTAAAGTGGATTTTATTGCATGTTTAACGAAATTGCTGAACAAATAAAATTGGGGCTGAAAGTGCAGATGCAGGTAAAGTTTTAGCCTTCTTTTGAAATAAAGTTGAACTATTATTGTATGGTTTTCTCCCGGTACCGTCTGATCCATCTCGGATCTCCGCCCCGGATGACATAGTCGGACGGTTTACGGGTGGTAGTTCCGTTTTTCCATATCGGTCAGACGGTCTATAGCCGTCAGACCGTACAGAAAAGACAGAAGCTGTTAAAATTTTTAATGAACGTTTGGCAACTACTCAGAAAATACCACCCAACCGAATAAAACCCCGAAGGGGTAAAACAATGAATAGCCACCGGTCACAACCGGTGGTACCCTGAAGATCGAATAAACAACCCTGAAGGGATTGAAGTGAAATGAATAAAAATTCAACCCCTTCAGGGTTGTTTGATTTCTTCATATTTACCCCGCACTTCGTGCGGGGTTATTCATTATTCAATCCCTTAGGGATTGTCATAAAAAAATAGCCACCAGAATAAAAGTCATTTTGCTGTTAGTGCACTCAACAATGCATATCCAATAACTCTTGATATTTCAATGCAAGCCAGGTCTATAATCCAAAATAGCATTAGCTCCATAGGCCTGCATGCCGGCAGGAGCGACCTGTTACTAATCTTAGTCAGATACATGTCTCATGGAATAATAATACCAGCTTTTTTCATCAGATCGCACCTACGGAGCTCATTGACTTGATGCAATTATCTCTAAAGACAGGGCACCCCTCCGGGGTTAAAAAACGAATCATTAACGGTTAATTATTAACTTCCATCTGATCCATTGCGGGTCTTACGCATGGGAATTTGTGTTTTCACCATCGGTTAGACGGCCTGGAACCGTCAGACCGGTTTGATGTCTTTGAGGTTGAGCTGGATGGTCACATTCCCGCGGAATTCATTCTCTTCAATGGAGTAACAAATATTGAACGGTTTACCATCCCTGATCAAAGGGAAGTGTTCGACCATACTGAATCCTATGGCCGGGAACTGGTTATAGGGGTCCTCTTTCTGCAACAGATCGAGTTTCAAGTGTTCCGATGACGATCCCACCAGCCTGCCTGTACCACTGTCAAACACATTCCGGGTCATAAATATGGGTGCGATGTTCCCTGGTCCGAACGGCTGGAACTGTTTCAGTGTATTGTAAAAATTATCTGAGATTTCAGAAAAGTCGATTTGCGTATCGATCTCCACTTTTGGAATGAGCTGGTCATCCGTTATGGTTTCACTCACCACCTTCTCAAACCGTTCCTGAAACCGTTCAATATTCTCTTTCCTGAGGGTCAGTCCGGCTGCATACATGTGCCCGCCAAAATTTTCCAGCAGGTCCCCGCAGGCATCAATGGCCTGGTATAGATCGAAACCGAGAACGGACCGGGCAGAACCCGTGGCAAACCCATTCGATTCGGTGAGGATCACCGTCGGGCGGTAATAGGTTTCGGTTAGCCTGGAAGCAACGATACCGATGACTCCCTTGTGCCATGACGGGTTGTACAGAACGGTGGATTTGCTGTTATTCAACCGGGGATTCGATGAGATCATCTGCAGTGCCTCCTGGGTTATCGACCGGTCGATATTCCTACGCTCTGTATTAAAATCGTTAATCTTACTGCTCATTTCAACGGCATCCCGCTCATCCAAAGAGGTCAACAGATCAACCGCCTTCTCCCCGGATTCGATGCGTCCCGCGGCATTTATTCGTGGTCCGATCTTATAGATGATATCATCAATGCCGATCTGTTTCCCACTCATACCCGAGATCTTGATGATCGATTTCAACCCGGTCCGCGGATTGCTATTCAGCTGTATCAATCCGAAATGTGCCAGTATCCGGTTTTCACCAGTAACCGATACAATATCCGAAGCAATACTGACAGTGACCAGGTCGAGGTAGGGAATTAGCTCAACAAAGGGTATCCCGTTGATCTTTGCATAAGCTTGTATCAGTTTAAAACCAACACCGCAACCGGAAAGCTCTTTGTATGGGTAAGAACAGCCCTCCCTTTTCGGGTCGAGAACGGCAACGGCATCCGGGATAGTCTCGGCTGGCAGGTGGTGATCGCAAATGATAAAATCAATCTGTTTCGACCGGGCATATTTAATTTTTTCAACCGCCTTAATACCGCAGTCGAGTGCAATGATCAGGTTGTAATTGTTTTCCGAAGCATAATCAATGCCTTTGAGTGAAATACCATACCCCTCCTCGTACCGGTCCGGGATGTAGTACCCAATATTCTGGTACCTCTCTTTGAAGAATGAATAGGTCATGGCAACCGATGTAGTACCATCCACATCATAATCCCCGTAGACCAGGATTTTTTCATTCCGTGCCATGGCGGATCCTATCCGGTCGACTGCGATGTTCATATCGGCCATCAATAACGGATCATGCAGATCGGCAAGATCGGGTTCAAAAAAGGCCCTGGCTTCATCTGGCAATTTTATATCTCTCTGGATCAATAAGTTAGACAATGAAATATCTACCTGAAGTGCATCAGCAAGTTCCTTTGCCAGCGTGGCATCGGGAATTTTTTTTATGATCCATTTTTTATCCATGCTGCTTCAAAGGTATCTAAAAATTTCTCTTTCAACTCATCTTTTACATCATCCATCTTGGGAGCCTTACCCAGCAACGTTTCCATGGAAACAACACCTTTATCGGCAAAGCCGCATGGATTGATCATCCTGAAATAGTTCAGATCGGTTTTCACGTTCAGAGCAAACCCGTGCATGGTGATGTACCGGCTCGCCCGTACCCCGATGGCGCATATTTTTTTCGCTTTTCGCGGATTGTCCGAATCAATCCATATACCGGTTGCACCAGGTAACCGTTCTCCCTCGATTGCATATTCTTTCAAGGTCCGGATGATCACCTCCTCCAGTCGGAAAATGTATTCCCTGATCGGCAAGTCAAACTGTTCCAGGTCAAGAATGGGATAGCCAACTACCTGTCCGGGGCCATGGTAGGTAATATCCCCTCCCCGGTTGGTTTTATAGAAGGATATTTTCCCGTTGTTCAGTTTCGACCGGTCGATCAGGATGTTCTCCTCTTTGCCGCTTTTTCCCAGGGTAAACACATGGGTGTGCTCGCAAAAAAGCAGGTAGTTCTCCCCGGAATAATCCTCTTTCAAAGAATCTTTCCGGTTTACGATCTTCATCTCCATGATCCTGCCGAACAACTCTTCCTGGTAGTCCCACGCTTCCTTATAATCGATCAGTCCTAAATCCTGGTATATTATCTTTTTCTTCAATTTAGAAAACAAGTTATTAAGTTATGCCAAAAGCATCCCTTACGGGAGTAGTTAGTAAGTTAGTGAGTACATTGATGTATTCTTTGACTTTACGGTATAAATGCAATTTTTTTTATATCGTTTTTTCCCAAGCTAACTACTATATAACATTACTCTCAGACACCTTAATAACCTACTGTGTCCGCCGTATCCGTCAGAAGACGGAGGAGGCGGAATAACTCAATTGTCATCTTTCTCACAACTCACTACTCAACTCTCTTTCTTTCAGTCCCTATGGGACGTAATGAAACCTATAACTCATGATACAGCCACTAAAGTGACTGCCTATTATCTGTTAGTCCCTGCGGGACAGTTAATTTCGAAAACCAATTCGATATTCCCAATCCGAAATCTGAAATTCAAAATCCCTCACTGCTCATCCACAGTGAAATATGCTCCTTTGTCGCATTTCACCCCAATGAAATAAAAAGAATTTCATAGGGTAAACGTGGCAGGAACTCACTGCTCACCTCTTCCTTCTTTCAGTCCTTACAGGACGTATTGAAACCAATAAACTCTAAACACAGCCACTAAAGTGACTGCCTACTACCTTGCAGTCTGCCTTAGGCATGCCTTTGGCACATCCTTCCCCATGCTCCATGCCCTCTGCTCACTGCTCACCTCTCACCGCTCACTTCTTTCTAAACACTATACTTTTTACTTTTATCTTTTTACTTTCTGCGTCCGCCGAATCCGCCTACTTGCGGAGAAGGTGGATTATCTTTTTACTTGACTAAGTGTTTTTCTGCATGATACGATGATCGCACCAGCGGGCTGCTTTCCACAAACCGGAAACCCTTTTCCATTCCGATCTCTTTCAGTTTGTCAAACTGTTCGGGTGGTATATATTTCCGCACCGTGTAATGTTGTAATGTGGGAGCCAGGTATTGTCCGATGGTCATGATCCGGCAGCCAACATTCAGCAGATCATCCATGGTTTCCAGCACTTCTTTCTCCGTCTCACCCAGCCCCAGCATGATTCCTGATTTTGAAGTCACTCCCTGTTGTGCAATGTATTGCAGCACACCCAGGCTCCGGTCATAGATGTTCTTGTTCCTGATTTTGGGAGTTAATCTTCGCACGGTTTCCAGGTTATGGGAAATGACTTCCGGACCGGCATCGA
>CAZTES010000020.1:0-27174 GCA_964612275.1 uncultured Rikenellaceae bacterium | reverse complement strand
AGATGGCAGAAATGAACATCTCGATAAATCAGGTAGAACAGGCGATACAGAGTAACAATGCCAATATCCCAGGGGGTGCCATCAAACTGGAAGGAAAATCGTTTGGCATCAAAACAAGCGGATCCTATAAAGACCTGGATGAAATCGGAAATACCGTTGTCCAGTCCTATATGGGAAAACTGATCTACCTGAAACAGATAGCAGGCATTGATTACGATTACAAGGATATCAACTACTATGCGCGCTTTAATCGTGACCGGTGTATCTTCTTAACGGTACACCAGAAAGAGGATCTGAATGCCATTGACCTGGTGAATGATATAAAACCCGAGGTGGAACGATACCGGCAATTGTTGCCTGAAGAAATGCACATTGAATATGTCTTTGACCAGTCGGAAGTGATTAAAACCCGGATCAATGGCTTCATGAAAAACCTCCTCCAGGGGATCTTTCTGGTGGGGGTGATCATCTTGCTCTCCCTTGGTTTTCGCTCCTCAATCATCGTAATCGTGGCTATTCCCCTCTCCATCATTATCGGGCTGTCGTTCGTGGATATGGCTGGATTTGGATTGCAGCAGATTACGATAGCAGCACTGGTTGTTGCCCTGGGCCTGCTGGTAGATAACTCGATCGTGGTGATCGAAAACATCACCCGCTTCATCCGGCTTGGCTATTCCGTCAGGGAAGCAGCAGAGAAAGGGGCTGAACAAATTGGCTGGCCCATCTTCAGTGCGACCCTGACAACCCTCCTGGCATTTATTCCCATCATCATGATGCCGGACAAAGCAGGCGATTTTATCAAAAGCCTGCCGGTAACATTAATTGCTGTCCTTTCCGTTTCCCTCTTCCTGGCTTTAACCCTTAATCCGTTGATCGCCAGCTGGGTTTTTAAAAGAAAAAAACGCAATGAGCAGAAAATCAGCTTCTTCCAGAAAGGACTGTCGCGGCTGATCACAGGACCCTACCGGAAAAGCCTGCAATTTGCACTCCGTAGGAAAGGGATTGTTCTTTTGTTTTCATTCCTGGTTCTTGCCGGATCAATTGCCCTGTTTTTCCGCGTCGGTATCAGCTTCTTTCCACCCGCTGAAACCCCTGAATTCATGGTGCGGGCATCCCTTCCTGAAGGATCAAATATCGACGAAACAGACCGGGTTGCCCGGTACATTGAATCGGTACTCGACAGCATGGATCGGGTGAACCATTTCGCGACCAACGTCGGACATGGAAATCCCAGGGTCTATTACAACATCTTTTCCAGGAATTATGCACTGAATTTTACCGAAATTTATGTGAAACTTACCCATTATGAGCTGGACATGTACAGAAATACCGTCTCGGAACTGCGGCGTACATTCAATACCTATCCCGGAGCCAAAATCACCATCAAGGAGTACATGCAGGGTGTGCCCAGTGAAGCACCCGTCATGGTGTATGTTCATGGGGAAGAGGTTGAGGTGCTGACGAACCTGGCCCGCTCGGTTGAACAAATCCTGCAAGATATCCCGGGCACGATCAATATTGACAATCAACTTGATGTGGCCAGAACAGATCTCCATTGTAAGATCAACCGGGAAAAAGCTGGCCTGTTCGGGGTTCCCGTTTATGAGATCGATAAGGCGATCCGGACAGCCGTGAGCGGGATAACCATCAGCAAATTCCGGGATGCCGAAGGAGAGGAGTTCGATATCGTGCTCCGGCTTCCGGTGGATGAGAAGATCAAACTGGAAGACCTTGAAAAGATCTATATACAATCGTTTTCGGGCAAATTTATTCCCCTCTACCAGCTGGTAAGCCTTGAATTTCAGAAAGCTTCCGGCATCATCAGCCATTACAACCTGGAACGATCCGGTCTGATTAAAGCCGATATAGCCCCGGAAGTAAACCTGGATGTGGTGCTGAATCAACTGACCGAACAACTTGACCAGACCCGGTTTCCGGAAGGTTACGACTATTGGATCGCCGGAGAGATTGAAAACCGGAAAGAATCATTCGGTGGCATGCGCCATGCCGTATTGATTGCCCTCATAGCGATCTTTGCCGTACTGGTCCTCCAGTTCAGATCCTTTGTACAACCCCTTATCATTTTTGTTGCCATCCCCCTCGCTATTATTGGATCCATCTGGGCCCTGTTCATTACCGGCCATACCTTCTCCTTTACCGCATTCATCGGCGGTGCAAGCCTGGTCGGGATTGTGGTGAACAATTCCATTATTCTCGTTGACTATACCAATACCCTTCGCAGAGAGGGGATTATACTCGATGAAGCCTTGAAAAAAGCAGGCGAAACACGGTTTACTCCCATACTGCTGACCACGTTGACCACCATCGGAGGCTTGCTTCCGCTGACACTCCGGGGTGGGGAACTGTGGGCTCCCATGGGGTGGACAATTATCGGCGGACTGCTGGTATCAACCATCCTGACCCTGATCGTGGTTCCTGTGCTCTACGGGTTATTTATCAGGGACAGGCAAGGTGTGGAAGTGTAGAATAGGTGATCGGTTCTATGTGCCCGGAATATGAAGCTTGATGAAATTATACAGTACTGTGGAGAGGAATATGTGTCAAACACCAAATGCCACCATGCCATAGTGGAAATTCCTGACTTCAGGTTCATGGAATATAAAACCCGGAATGGGGAAACTGTCGCTTCCATAGCTGAGGAAAGGAAGATAAGCCGGTACATGATAATGGAGAACAATCGCTTCCTATCCAACAGCAGAAAATCCCTGGGGACTATGAATATAAAAATCCCCACCTGCTATGCAAAGCGATTTGATATATATATAGATTGTGAAAACCTGATTCCCACTGCTTTAAAGGTGTACGATGGTAAAGGTCTTTATGAATCGTTCAAGTTCACAGAGATCGTGTTGGATGCTTCCTTTCACCCGGATGAATTTGACCGCAGCTATCCGGAGTACGGATTCAGGTAATATCAGCGTAACGAATTGATAACCAACCGATGACTGAGGCAAATCTGTTCAGGCAGTAAGCAGTGTCCGCTCTTATAATGCAAAAAATCCGTAAACAGTGTAAAATCGCTTGCAACCAATCCACATTATTCGTGAGACTCAAATTTCAAAAACGTAGTGCATTGAAATTTGTAAGTCGAACAATCCCGCCGAAGGCGGAGGGTTTAATACCCCGCAGCTCTGCTGCGGAATAAGTTTCCAAAGCTTGCTTTGGGGTTTCATACCCGTGATTGAAAATACGAAATCCTGTCCAAATCCCGGAGTAGGGTAGAGACGGTGATCAAATATCCCTTTCAGCAGGTACATTTTCCATAAAGATCGTTCAATAGGGTCTCATTTAACAAAATCACCTAAAATCTAAAATGTAATAAAAAATCCATATCAGGAAAAAAATATTCTTCCACCAAACCAAATAGCTGTATTGATTACATATGTCAATAGTTGCATGACATAATAACACTGTTTTGTAAACATATGTATACTATCCTGATTGGCTTATTCCATATTTGTGTACATATGTAAACAAATCAGGAATAAAAAAATCGCATCTGAATATTAATTATATATTATTAAAAACCAGTATTTTATAGACATTTCTTGAATGAATACTTTAATATTTTTTCTAATAGTAGTGCATTAATTAAGAAATCAGGAAATAATTTATTTATAATAACTTGTATACCAGTTTAATATGAAATTTATATAAAATTATAATTCAAAAAAGTAGTCTGTTAAGGCTACAGCACAAAATGATTTGCAATCCATTGGTATAAAATGAATAAATAATGTTAAATGATAACTCAGTTGTCCTGGGATCGATGAAAACTGGAGCAATGTAAACGCCTGATAACAAAATTCATTAAATATCAATAGAATAGGAGTAATGAGGTTACATATGTAAAATAAAGAGGTGTAATTTGTGAAAAAAGGTTACATATGTTATTTAAACATTTATTACATTTGTGAATGTAAAATTTTGATAAGATGAAAGAGCGAATTATGCAATTCATGCAGAGCGAGCAGATCAGCTCAACGCAATTTGCTGATAAAATTGGGGTACAGCGGTCCAGTGTTTCGCATATTTTATCCGGAAGAAATAATCCAAGCTTTGATTTTATCAGGAAAATTATGCTTACTTACCCCCAGATCAGGGCTGAATGGCTGATCATGGGTGAAGGAGCGATGCATAAACCGGAGGAAGGCAGGGAGTTATTTGATGAGAATGAACCGGTTTATGGAGAAAGAAAAGGCCCTGAAACGGGGGAAAAAGATATAGTGGACAGACGCGATGATAAAGAAGAGCAGCATGAACAGACAGGCATTGAACGTGTTGTGATATTTTATAAGAACAATACCTTTACCGAGTACCATCCTCACTGACCGGGAGGACCGTTGCTGCTGAAAGGAAAACAGGCACCGGTTGAATATTTCTTACCCGCTTCCTTTCAGATACCATGAAAAAATGTAATTTTGTGCAATTGCATTAGAATGGCGTATGCCTTGTTGCATGGAATCGCCTGGAATTCAGTATAGTAAATATTTTTTCAGGAATTAATTCAATGAAAAAACAGATTCATGACCTCCGTGTCGTTGAGAACAAAAAGCTGAATTCCGAGTATTTCGAACTGGTTCTTACGCACGATGAACCCTTTCCGGAAATCCTGCCCGGGCAGTTTGCTGAGGTCCGGGTTGATCATTCATCCGAAACCTTTCTGCGCCGGCCCATATCGGTTTATGATATTGATTATCACGAAAACAGACTTCATTTTCTCATCCAGATCGTTGGAAAAGGCACGTTTCAGTTGTCCCTGCTTCGACCGGGAGAAACCCTGAATATCATCTACCCGCTGGGCAATTCGTTTGATACGGAGGGTGTTGAGCGTGCGCTGTTGATTGGCGGGGGAGTGGGAATCGCTCCGCTGCTATTTCTTGGACACCGGTTGCAGGAAGAGGGGAAAGTCCCCCTGTTTCTGCTGGGATTCAGAAGCGATACGCTGTTCGTTGATTTTTCTCCGTTTGAAAGATACGGGAGGCTGTGGCTTACCACCGAGGATGGGTCTGCCGGGGAGAAGGGGCTGGTGACTGACCATTCCGTTTTGCAGAAGGAGCTGGATATTGACCGGATCTATACCTGCGGACCGAAGGTGATGATGAAGGCAGTTTCCGAACTGGCCGCCAGGCGGGGAGTGGACACCCAGGCATCGCTGGAAAACACCATGGCCTGCGGATTCGGGGCCTGTCTCTGTTGTGCCCAGGAAACCGTTCACGGGAATAAAATGGTGTGCATCGATGGTCCGGTCTTTCATACCAATGAATTGATATGGCAAAGCTGACGGTTGATATTGGCAACATGACCTGGAAGAATCCGGTCAGCACTGCTTCCGGTTGCTTCGGATACGGTTCTGAATTTGATGACTTCCTGGATGTGAGTCAACTTGCCGCGGTATTTGTGAAGGGCACCACCGGAGCAGCCCGTGAAGGGAATCCCTATCCCAGGATGGCTGAAACTCCCTCGGGCATGCTGAATTCCGTCGGATTGCAGAACCGGGGTGTGGATTATTTTATCACGGATATCTATCCGGTGATCCGGGAGTACGAGGCCCACATGATTGTCAATGTATCCGGCTCTACAGTAGAGGAGTATGTCGAAGTGGCTGAGAAGGTGAATGAGCTGGAGAAGATCCCGGCCATCGAGCTCAACATCTCCTGTCCCAACGTGAAAGAGGGCGGCATGGTCTTCGGTACACACTGCCCTTCGGCGATCCGGGTGACCGAGGCTGTCCGTAAAGCATACCACAAAACACTCATTGTAAAGCTTTCACCCAATGTGACCTCCATCCCCGAATTTGCCAGGGCTGTGGAGGGTGCCGGGGCGGATTCTATCTCGCTGATCAATACCCTCCTGGGAATGGCGATCGATGCAGAGAAAAGAAAACCGGTGCTGGCAACCGTTACGGGCGGATTATCAGGACCTGCGATAAAACCCGTGGCGTTACGAATGGTCTGGGAAGCTTTTCGCGCGGTGAAAATACCCATCATTGGAATGGGGGGCATCATGAACGCTACCGATGCCATCGAATTTATCCTGGCAGGAGCGACGGCTATCCAGGTCGGAACGGCCAACTTTATCGAGCCCCGGGTGTCTGTAAATATCCTGAATGGCATTTCCGACTACTTGAAAATCAATAATATTGAGGATATCCGGTCACTGATCGGTGCCCTGGAACTACCGGAAGGGTATGCCAATTACCGGCCGGACATCCATGGATAGCTGTTTTTTTCGATCTGACACACGATAATTTACATTTGTATTTCTGTACTTATTCCGGAAGATCTTTGATTAGAATGGCTTAAAATGGCCTTATTCGAAATATTAACCGATTGTTTACTGATGTAATGGAATGAAACGAGTGGAAGGTGCTTTGGGATCAAAGATCATCTGCGTGGGTTTTCAGAAGACAGGAACCACCTCTATGAAAAGGGCATTGGAGATCCTGGGTTACCGGGTTGGGGGAAATAAATCCAGGCTGTTGCTGCCCATCCTTCGGAATCGCTGGGATAGGGTTCTACGGGTGCTGAACCGTTACGACGCGGTGGAGGATAATCCGTGGGCGCTCATTTACCGGCCGATTGACCGCCTGGTTCCGGGGTGCAAATTCATCCTCACGTACCGGGATCCTGAGGACTGGTTTGTCAGTGTGGAGCGCTATTTCAGGCTTCCGAGGGCAAGGCCTCCCATGCACGAATGGATTTACGGACGGGGGATGGGATTGATTGCCGCGGAGAAGGAGAATACGTTGGCGGTTTACAAAAAACACCTGGAGGGGGTGCAGGCATATTTCCGGGACCGTCCGGGTGATTTGCTGGTGATTGATATAGGCAAGGGGCAGGAGTGGGAGCGTTTGTGCGGGTTCCTGGGGTGTGATATACCGAACGTTCCTTTTCCGTACAGGCGCGGCAGCAGGGAGAAAAGGGAAAAACGGAACCGGTTGCACCGCTGCTTCCGGAAAATACGCAAGTACCTGCATTATGGCGCTCTTCTGGTGTACATTGACTGGAAAGGGTATGCCGATTTCCGCCGTGAACCGGGAACACCTCCTGCAGTGGATTAGCTGAACCGGTTATCGGATGATATGTGGTTAACTTTTCCGGAATGGTTTGCATGCCACCCTGTTTTTTCAACATTGACGAAATCAAAATCAGGAATATAAGGCTTGATGTCCAGGAGTGGTGTCCCGTCCAGCATATCCACATTTTCAATTTCCAGAATATTTTCTACAATGCCGGTGAGTTTGACAATTGACATCCCGATACTGTTTGGTCTCCTGGGGGCACGCGTTGTAAACAATCCATGTGTTTTGTCGTCCAGGAATGGAATCACTTTCAGGGAGTATCCTTCGGATTTATGGAAATGATAAAGAAGGATGATGTGTGAGAATCCCTCAAGGTCCAGAAGTCCTTCAATAAATTCATTCCGAAGTTCGATTTTTCCTTTTACACCCTTCGCGCCGGACGGTTGTATGGGCATCCCTTCCGTCTTCTTGAAAGGGGTTCTGATGGTTCCGATGGACTGGTATGTGATGGTCATTTTTTTTTAGATTATTTTAGATCATTACAGGTTTTTTGTGTCGGGTCGTTGCATGCAATTCCTTATAATTCAGTTCAGAGATAACGCCTTAATATGGCTGTCAGAATGATGATGATGGCTGCTGCTCCCAGGCCAAATATGGGGACCAGCTTATCAATATAGCCTGTTCCCTGGAGCGCTTTTGCCGTTGCAAAGATCATCAGGATCCATACGATGATAATACCAAAAAGGGAAGCACGCCAGATCTTCTTGAAATTTTCCGGGTATCTCTCGTTGTTGCTCATAAGATGAATGATTTTGCGATTAAATATACAACAGAGTTCCCGGAATGACAATCTTTTTTTACGGAACACTCACCGGGTGAGGCTAAAGTTTTTTTCGGTTTCGTCATATTTTTGTACTTTAACAAGGAAAAACAAACCTGGTTTTATGTCATTTCGTATATCTCCCTTATGGTGGCCCTTTTTGGCGGTCGCTTCGCCTGCTATTGTCCCTCTTCTGATCGCAAGAAACAGCCGTTTCAAAAAGAATATTCACCTTGCAGACGAATGGAACCGTCAGCGCATTAGTCAGGCCGGGTCGTTTGAGATGCCGGAACTTGGTTTTTTGGAAATGACGGTCCTGGTTGAGGAGAAGGCGGAAGAGGGTTTTTTAGGTGATGCCGGGGTCTCCTGTGTGTTCCGGTCGGACCGGGGTTCCTTGCTTTTTGATGTGGGTTTTGGTCCGGAACGTCCTGCATTGGCTCACAACGCTGCCAGGCTGGGAATAACACTGGATGGGATCGATGCGCTGTGCATTTCACATCTTCACCCCGATCACATGGGTGGCATGAAGGCAAGCCGGGAAAGAAGGGTGACCCTGCCGGGGGAGATGGGAATGCCCAATGAAAAGCCCTGTTTTCTTCCCGATACCTCGGATGCTCCGGGTTTCAGCAGTGAACTGGTGGATATTCCCCGGTTGCTGACCGCCGGAATTGCTACAACCGGTCCGCTGGCCAGAAGCCTCTTCTTTTTTGGCCTGACGGAAGAACAGGCCCTCTTTGCACGGCTGAAGGGCAAAGGGCTGGTGATCTTCACGGGGTGCGGGCATCCTACTATTGAACGGATTGTGCAGATGGTCAGACGGGTTTCCAGCGAACCGATCCATGCGATCGGAGGCGGACTTCATTTTCCGGTTACCGGTGGAAGGGGTAACCGTGCCGGCATTCAATTTCAAACCATCCTGGGGACAGGAAAACCGGCCTGGAAACGGATCAACGATGACGACCTGACCGGAACCATCGGGGAGATCAATAAAATGAACCCCTCCCGGGTTCTGCTGTCGGGTCATGATAGTTGTGATCATTCCCTGGAACGCATGCAACAGGAGCTCCATGCCGATACGGAAGTACTCAAAGCAGGAAAAACTTACCGTTTTTGATTCTTGATTCTGTTCAGCTTTGATGTATCAATTTATTCATATTGGATTGTATCAGGGCAAAACTTATCGGCAGGAAAAGGATGGACCATAGTATAACCGCCCAATTTCTGTAAAAACTGGATTTACCACCTTCTGAAAGCTTGCAAATCAGGCTCCGGTTTAAAGAAGAAGTCATTACGGGCATTAATATAGAAAGCAGAATGGTGCACCAGGCTGCTGCACGGGGAGATAGAATGTCCGGAGTCGGGTTGATCGAATGGACTTCTCCATGATACCGGTAGGATAAACGGATGATATAATAAATATTGAATAACGGAATCAGGCACAACAATGCCACGACCACAGGTTCCCTGAATCTTGGTGTGAGAGAAAACTCTCGTTTTGGAGGAGTGCTGTTAAAAAGAGTGGCTTTCACGGGAATGAGTAAAATTGTTCCAATACATGCAGCAATTAATGCGATTAAAATCCATGTCCGGAATCCAGAATTAGTAAAAAACCAGCCATACAGGTTGGAAAATGAACTCCATACAGCGAGCTCATAAAAGGTTATCAACCCAAAACTTACTACAAACATTTCGCTGCTGCCACGGCCACCTGCAATGATTGCGGGGATTGCAAGGGTAACGGCACCAAAACCGAGTCCAATTAAAAAGAATCCGATGGATATGGATACGCTGGTAAGAATAAAATAGACCAGTAATAATCCGGTGATGATAAAAGCCGAATAGAGGTAGAGGAGATAATGGTTTTTCAGCCGGATCAGAAACCATGCAAGCCAGAAACCACCAAAACCGGCCAGGGATCTAACTGCCACAGCAGTACCTACTTCGCTGGCACTGAGGTTAAGCTCCTGCGTGAAAATCGAATACGAATAATTTATAAAAACATTGGGTAATAAAAGGAAAATAAAGAAAAGGAAAATACCCCAGAACCTGTAGGTACTGATCTGATCAGCCCAGGTCCATGGAATTTCATTCATTGATTTTTTTTCAGATTCCATTTTGTTCGTTTTTGCGTTACAGTTACTCTTGAATGGTTGCCGCTCTTTCTATTTTCAGAATTTGAATGATCAGTTGCCCATATTGTTGGTTAATTTACTATATTCCATGATATCAGCAAATTATAAAAGATATATTTTAATGAACAAGGTCATAATATGAGTCGATTTTTTTCCACTCACCGGGTGACTCCGTGGGGATCCGCTCAGGGTCCCCCGGTGAGTAAATGCTACCTGATTGACTTGAGGGAAACAACCGGTCGTGTCCCATCCGCCAGTTGGCGGATCGGGATTCGACTGCTGAAGTTAGAGGCTTCTTTTCGGTTTCGTTACATTTTTGTATTTTAACAAGCATAAACTTATAATGCCATGAAACATGAAATAAAATGTGCCTACTGCTCCGCTGAGTTTTGCGAAGATGAACTGAGTAAAACACCGCAGTTCTGTCCAAGGAGGTCATTACCCGACGAACTGGAACGGGCGAAGACCTTGTACGAAACGGATCCGATGGTGAAACGGGTTGCTGATGTTGCCGGCAGGGTTGAAACGGAAGGGTACCGGATATGGCCCAGGGTGCAGGAATTGATTGAATTCTCGAAGCGGATGGGTTTCAGCAAACTCGGCGTTGCCTTCTGCGTTGGGCTCAGGGAGGAGACCCTGACCCTGTGTAAAATCCTGGAAAGCCATGGGTTTGAACTGAGCAGTGTCTGTTGTGCTATCGACGGGGGTTGTAACCCGGTGGGACAGGCAATGATCCTGAACCGTGCGGGCACGGAACTGAACATCATCATGGGGTTGTGTATCGGGCACGACCTGCTGTTTACCCGGTTCTCCGGAGCTCCCGTTACTACACTGGTCGTCAAAGACCGGGTAACCTGCCACAATTCCGTTGGACCAATCGTAAATCGGTATTGGCGGGATTCGCTGTTCAAAAAGGATTGAGGTGAAACGCAAGCTGCCGATTTCAGGAAGCCGTTACTTTCTCGTATACTTGTCAAAGACACGAATCACCGGCAGTACATTTCCTTCCTCGTCAAAAAAGCTCCTGGAGCCTCCCCGTGATACGGCAGGTTCCCACAGTTTGCCTATACTCCGTTTATTCCTGCCTGAACCAGTTCGTCGTGTGTTTTTTCTTCCCGGGCTGTGCCTCTCCGTTTTCTTTGAGAGCCCTGATAAACAAATAATCGACCATATTTCTTCTGTACACATAGCCAAGCAACCAGGAAATAAATGTAAGTGCAAACCCAATTATAAATCCTCTGGTGTAAAATGCATTCTTTATTGATTTCCATCTCAGATTATACCTTGAAAATCCTGGATAGACATAATTCCCTGCGCCTTCAGCCATATCAACTCTATAGCCAATCTTTTTCAATAATACTTTTATTTCTTCTATTGACATCCAATTTTCTTTAGGCATATACCAATGTTTAGCACAAAATTCCCCAATGACTCTATTATATGTGCTTTTTTCTGTTTCTATCTTATCAACAATAATATCAGAAAGCAACAAAATGCCACCTGGTTTAAGCACTTCATAAGCTTTTCGTAAAAAAATCTCTCGGGTATTAAAGTGCGCTGGCCCTTCAATACCAATAACATAGTCAAAACAATCAGGTTGAAAGCTCAATTCACATGCATCCATTTTTTCAAAACAAATCCTATCTGATAAGTTTAATATATCAATTTGATGTTTTGCGAATTCAATATGTGCCTCTGTAATATCTATTGCAATAATTTTATCAGGACGAATTTTCTTATAAATTTCTAATGTTTCAGAACCATACCCACATGCCACGTTTAGGATCATCCCTGAGTCTAGAGGCTTTTCAAATTGAAGTAACCGGTTTATTAAAGTTTCAGCAGCCTGATGATAATTATTGGTTTCATTAGTCCAATATCCAAATGATAAAAACCCTCCTTCTTGAGAACCTCTTCTATCAGATCCATGAGAATAAAATCTTTCAACTTTGTTTTCATGTGTTAATTTCATAATATCCCTTATGTGCGCAGCAGATGTTTGGTCTACTGAAATAAATTTACACCAATCCGTTCATAAATGCAAAGTATCCGTTCTGTTTTTCAGGTTGGCGTGAATCGACTCAGTTTCGAACCTCAGCAGGAGCAATAGCAGTGGGAGAGGTGTATTGAACCCGTTGGTTGGGAGTGTAGTTGCCTGTCAGACCCGGATAGCATTAGGATCATTTGTTCGAGAGCCTGGAGACCAACAGTTCATCAAATAGAGTTCCTGCTTGCATTGATGTTTCCATACAGGGACCGGGTAATCATTTTCTCGTATAAGGGTTTATTCCGGGGATTCTGACTGACTTTTTGCATGGCATATTGCTGGATCACCAGCAAGGGCAATACAATCTTTTCTCTGATGTTGATTGATTCCCTGGTAACGGGATCTTCTTCCAATAAGACCGAATAACCTGAAATAAGCAACATCATCTCTTTCGAGAGGGTGTACTCAGCATGGAGGATGTTCCAGAAACCGCTGAATTCTTCGTCATCCTTCATGTAGCCGGTCAGGCTGAAATTTGACTTGTATAAGGACATCATACTATTGAGTATGAGGGCTTTAAAAATGGGTGTTTCTCTGTAGGTTTTCTTAAGATCTTCCAGTTTGCCCTCTCTGACCAGAGTCTGTATGGCGGTTCCGATCCCGAACCAGCCGGGCACGTTTTGCTTTAGCTGGCTCCACGATCCCACAAAAGAGATAGCCCTCAGGTCAGACAACTCCAGCTTTTTCTTATACCCTCTTTTGCCGGGTCTGCTACCAATGTTAGCTTGAGCATAATACCGGAGTGGACTTTTGTTTTCGAGATAGGGTATAAACAGTTGATGTTCTTTGAGGGCTCTGTATTTTTCAAAACTGATGGTTGACAGATTTTCCAGTAACTGCCGGGTTTCAGCGGAGATGTCATTTCCCCTGCCCGTGAAATTCCGGGACAACCCTGCAGTGAGAAGCTGTTCGCACTGATGAATAAATTGCTCTTTTGTACCGTATTTGCTGGTAATGGTTTGTCCCTGTATGGTCAGTTGAATTTCATGATTCGCAATGGTCCGGCTTTGTGCGGCATAAAAGCGGTGGGTTTTACCCCCGCCACGGGCAGGAGGACCGCCACGCCCGTCGAAGAAAATTGCCTTTATATCATACTGTTCACAGATGGTGGACAATTGTTCTTTCGTTTTAAAAATTGACCAGTTTGCCATCATGTAACCACCATCTTTGGTGCCGTCAGAGAACCCCAGCATCATGGTTTGCTTCTCTTCCCGTTGACGGATGTGGGCCCTGTATTCCGGCAGATCAAAAAGTTCCTGCATGCACGGTGCTGCATGTTCCATTCCCTTCAAGGTCTCAAAAAGCGGAATGATATCAAACGGTATTTTCTGGTTTCCCCGGCCACACCACCTGAACAGGGCATAGACATACAGGACGGAGAAAATATCTTCAGCATTGCTGGTGATGTACCGGTTGCAACCCTCTTCACCATTTTTCTTTTGAATTCTTCTCAATTGCGAAATGTTGAGGATGGTATCTTTGATTATTTCTTCCTCGAAGTGTTGTGCATCGACGTTCAGGTTTTTATGCAAAAGAAGCTGAATCAGTGCATCTTTTTCAAGCTCGTGAACATGATGGGTGATGAGCCTTTCCTTTTTAAGAATTGCTTCAATCACCTGTTCATGGATGCGATGATCCTGCCGGATATCCAGGGTGGCAAAATGGGTCTTAAATAGTCTGACTTTATCGATCAGGCTTTCCAGTTGTTGCAGGAAAAGACCATGATATTTGTTTACCAACAGCTCTTTGACCGCAGCGAGTGGATCAATAATTTCCTTGTATGTAATGTATTTGTCCGGAATAAACATGCCGTCATACAGGCTATCTCTGAGATCATTCAGAATGTCATCAATTCCTCTGAAAGTCAGCTTCTTCTGTAGAATTTCAACATCCTCAAAGTAGCACTTCATCATCGTCATCCGAAGTTCGTCTGCTACATCCATCGTTATTTTGGATGTTACAAAGGGATTGCCATCCCTGTCACCGCCAGGCCAGAAACCAAGCTTAATGATGTTGGGATTATCAAAATCGCTGTTCCTCATTTCCTCCTTGATATGGGAATAGAGGGTACCTGCGGAATGGTAATAGACATTTCGGAGATAGTAAATGATGTTTTTTGCCTCATCCAGGGGGGTGGGTTTCCGGGTGTTAATTAAAGAGGTTAATCCCAGTTGTTGCAACGTCACATCAATTTCATTGATGTTGTTATCATCAATAAGGGATTTCAAGCTGTTGATGATATCCAGCACCGGGGGGGGATAAAACTGTGTGGGATGGGCTGTAAATACGAGCCGGGCACTGAAGGTTGATAAGGTATCCAGAATATCATGGCCGGTTCTCCTGCTTTCCAGGAACTGGAAAAAATCCTTCAGGGACAGGTCGCTGCCAAGGTCCTTCAGTTTACTAAAAGCAGCATCTTCCACACTATCATACAGAACAACCTGTCTTTCAACGTACTGAATAACACGGAACATGAAATCGATTTTATCCCTTTCACTCCTGATGTTCGCGAAGTTACGAAAAAAGCCATCCATGATTTTCTGAGGATGATCCCCTGATTCCAGCCCTTGTTTACTAACATCATACAGCACGGGAATAAGCACTCCAATGTTGCTTTTCTTCATATACGGCAGGTTGAGGAAGAGGCTGTTGTAAATATCAAATTTCTTCTTTACCAGTTTTTCAAATTCCTCAATTTCTTTTGATGGATACACTATACAGTTTGCTTTTAATAACTTCCTAAGCTGTCTTGGTTTATTTAAATTTACGCCATTCCATTATAAAATGCAAGGAATCCGTAAAAATCGGGCAGGAGGGGATGGAATGACAACATTATATTGATTCGTAATAAAACGTTGAGACGCCATCATGGCGTCTCTAAAAAAAAGCCCGGTCATCCTGCCAGGCTTTTCGTGATCCAGCTGGGTCTTCCGCCTCCTCCGCCGACTGGCGGATACGGCGGATAAACTTCTCGACCCAGCTGAAATGATCTTTACATCATACCCTGAAACTTCTTTAAACAAAAAAGCCCGGTCATCCTGCCAGGCTTTTCGTGATCCAGCTGGGTCTCGAACCCAGGACCCCATCCTTAAAAGGGATGTGCTCTACCAACTGAGCTACTGAATCATCCGTTAAAAACGGTTGCAAATGTAATACCAATATCTTTTTTTACCAAGAACTTTACCATTAATTGTAATGTTTTTCCATCCCGCTCGTCTTGTTATTGAGATTGGAAATGACGGAGTTAATATCTTCCGTCGGATAAAAAAAATCTAAAAACAAAAAATCATGAAAAAAGCAATTGTTTATGCCGTTCTTTTTCTTTTTGGAATTGCGGTAAATGCCCAGAATGACGCCATTGACAGACTGTTTGATAAATATGGCGAAGTGGATGGATTTACTACGGTCATTATCAAAGGTAAACTGTTCGACATGCTATCATCCATTGATGATGAAGAGGATGATGAAGCGCTGGAGATGATGTCTAAGTTGAGATCTGTCCGTATCCTTGCCCAGGAAGAGTCTGAGGAACCGGAAGGAATTAATTTCTATGATGAAGTAATGGAATTGCTGGATGAGTCTGATTATGAAGAGCTGATGGTTGTCAAAGAGAATGATCAGGATGTGAAATTCCTTGTCAAAGAGAAAAATGGAATTATCAGTGAATTGTTGCTGGTTGTCGGTGGTGAGGAAAATGCTTTGATCAGCATTGTAGGGGAGATCAATCTGAAACAAGCCTATAAGATTTCCAAATCCATTCATGGCGATCACTTTGAGCATTTCGAGAAGCTGAAAGATGTCAAATTGTAGTACCCCGGAAACGGGTCAACGGAAAAGAGGATTGTTATTTCAGGCAAAAAACATTTAACTTTGTTTACGATCCGGTCTTGGTAACCTAACCTTTTGCAGCGTTTCCCCATGAAGGCAGAGGAATTTAAAAGAGAGATTATCCCGATGCAGCGAAAACTGTATTCCTTTGCCCTTCGGATGCTGCAAAACAGGGAAGAATCGGAAGATGTGGTACAGGAGATCTTTGTAAAACTGTGGCGGATGAGGACGGAAATGGGAACCATCAGGAATAGTGAGGCTTTTGCCATGAAGATGACCAAGAATCTTTGCATCGATAAACTGAAGAAGAAACGGAACCTATCCCTGGATGACGATACGATGCAGCATGAGGGCACCTCCGATTCCGATCCGCTAAAAGAGGTCCAGATGAATGATGCGATTGCACGGGTTAACCAGATTGTCAATGATTTACCCGATCAACAACGAATGATCATTCAACTCAGGGATATTGAAGGATACACCAGTGATGAGGTTGCGGAGATCCTCAATATTACCCAGAATACACTGCGGGTTAATCTTTCACGGGCCCGTCAGAAAATACGCGAAAACCTGGTAAAACAATACGGTGATGGAAAAGAAGAGAATAGAGCAACTTATCGAAAAGTTCTATAATGGTGAAACATCCATAGGGGAGGAGCGATTGCTGGAGAATTACTTCAGCCAGAAGAATATTCCGGCTTCCCTCGAAGCGGAGAGGGATATCTTCCGGTTCTATTCCAGCTCCAGGAATGAGCAACTGCCCGACGATCAGCTGAAAGAGAAGATCATCCGGGCAATCGAATCGGAAGGAGGAGACCTGTCCGGGAAAAAACGCAGAATGATCTACACTGTTACCGGCATCGCAGCAAGCATCCTCCTGCTGATCGGTTCCTATTTTATTCTTCTTAGTCCCTCCGGACCGGGCATAGCCCTGTCGAAGTATAAAGATACTTATGATAATCCCGAAATAGCGTACATGGAGACGCATAAAGCGCTTCTGTATGTCTCTGGAAAACTGAATGAAGGGACCAGTAAACTGGATAACCTGACGAAATTTGAAAAAGGAACAAAAGAGTTGGATAACCTGAAACTGATGAACAAAGGAACATCGGGGATCTATTCCATTTCCCTGTTCGGGAAAGGTGTGGAAGAGATGCATCACCTCTCCATCTTTTCGAAAACACAGGCCAGGATATCAGGTCATTAATGTAAAGAATGAGATAAACATAATACTGTAAACCATGAAAAAAATAACACTTATTTTAAGCTTTATGCTGGTGTCACTGGCAACAATGGCACAGCGGGATGCCGTCGATGTGCTGTTTGACAAATATGCCGGCAAGGATGGATTTACCACCGTGATCATCTCCAGTAAAATGTTCAGCCTTTTCCAGGATATGGAAGTGGAAGACGATGAATTCAATAAGATGATGAGCGGTCTCGAAAGTATCCGGATCCTCGCGACAGATGAAACGATGGATGACAAGACCATCAATTTCTATGATGAGGTCATGAAAGACCTGAATGAAAACGATTATGAGGAGTTAATGGTCGTGAAGGAGAAGGACCAGGATGTGAAGTTCCTCATCAAGGAGCGCAATGGGAGAGTTGTAGAGCTGCTGCTTGTAGCAGGAGGAAAAGGGGGTGATAATGCCCTGATCTCGATCCGTGGGGATATCGATCTGAAAAGCATCTCCAAACTGGCCCGGTCCATGGATATTGAAGGCATGGACCAACTGGAGAAATTGGAGGAGAAAAAGTAATCTTTTCTACCATAATTTCATAAGGCTTTTTCGAATGCGGGAAAGCCTTTTTCTGTATTTGTCACATTGAACTACGCTGTTATGAAGAATTTTACCCTTGTTGTTCTGTTTCTTATTACCTCACTTACGCTGCTCTGCTCATGCCATGACGAGCGGGGAAAAGCTGCGGAAGATGTCTTTGAACAGTACGCAGGAGAGGCGGGAGTCTATATTTTCAGGATCCCGCCGGGACTGATCGGTATCTTTATTGATGGAGAGAAAAACCCCGATCTGAAGCAATCATTGCGCAAAATGAAAATGATCAAGGTGATGATCTTTGACCAGGATAACCAGGGCAAGCTGGACAAGCAGGAGATCCTTCAAACATTTAACGTAAAGCTGGAAGAGAACCAGTTCAATGACCTGCTTCTCACCACCCAGGGAGAACAGATGATCCGGATCAAATACAGGGAGGATGAGGAGGGGATCATCCGGGAAATGATGATCCTGATTACTGAAGAGGAGGCATTCCTCGGATTGAGCATGGTGGGGGAGATCAACCTGGATCAGCTGACTGGAATAGCAAGATCGTTGGAAATTGAAGATTTTATGGATAACAAATGACGGATTTTAAATGTACTGTGCTCAGGGTAGGAGAGAGTTATAAGTTATACGTTGATAAGTTGATAAGAAGAAGGTAAGCGTGAGTAGTTATCTGTTATTTATAATTGTACTGAGAATCAGGCCTGCAGTAAATTCACAATCCTGACGCAGCTTCGCTGGTCAGGACGGGTCCGCAATCCGCAATCCGCAATTACTTCCCTTCGTAATCTTTTTTATACAGCTCGATCACCGTAATTTCCGGAGGCATGCCCACCCTTCCCGGGTATCCGATATACCCGAATCCGCGGTTCACATAAAGGTATTGTCCATGCTCTTCATAGAGACCTCCCCACCGGGGGTACTTCATCTGGATCGGACTCCAGTTGATCGTTGCGGTCTGGATCCCGAACTGCATGCCATGGGTGTGCCCCGAAAGGGTGAGCTGAATATCCGTTTGTCCCATGACCTCGGCATCCCAGTGGGAAGGGTCGTGAGACAACAGGATCTTGAAAGGTATTCCGCCCGCACCCTGCCGGGCAAGTTGTAGATCGCCATACTGGGCAAATGGCGGTTTTCCCCAGTTTTCGACACCAATAACGGCCAGGTTATCTTCTCCTCTCGAGATGATATCCGACTGGTTCAGCAGCAGACGAAATCCCAGTTCATGATGAGCCCGTTTGATCTTATCCAGGTTCTCCTTTTTTGCTGCTTCCGAGTCCCAGTAATGGTAATCCCCGTAATCGTGATTTCCCAGGATGGAATATTTGCCCTCTTTTGCTTCCAGTTTTCCCAGGATATCCATCCACCCATCCAGCTCTTCAGCAAAATCGTTTACCAGGTCACCGGTAAAAAACAACAGGTCCGGCTCCTGGGCATTTACCAGATCTATCCCGGCTTCCACTTTTTCCCATGAACCGTAAAGCCCTCCCATGTGTGTGTCGGATATCTGTACAATCCGCAGTCCATGAAACGACTCCGGAAGATCAGGAAACCATAGCTTCTCCCGGTAAATTGTAAAGTTAAATTTGCCGTGAACCATCCCAAAAAGGAGGGTGCCGAACGGCAAGGCTGCGAGTACGACACCCGCTTTGGAAAGGAATGTCGAACGGCTGATTTTTTCAGAACCCCTGAACACCGGAGGGGAAACCCTGCCCAGGGTCTTCCGGATAAGAAGGGTGAACAGGCGGACCAGGTCTTCAGCAAAATGAAAACCGATGAATACCAGTTTAGGAAGATAAACCGAAAGCATGATCCCGGCGAGGAGAAAGATGTTTTTTTGTGCTTTTCCGCTTCGGGCTTCACCTTCGTTCAGGAAGGCGATCAGTATCCCTGCAAGGAAAAAGAAACTGATCAGCCAGTAAACAACATGGAGGATCTTTCCGGAAGGTTTTCCTGAAATTTTTCCGGTAAGCCTTGCCAATCCCTTGAATGCATATACATCGATCAGCAGAAGAGCAATGATGATGATGAACATGATGAACGTTTATTGCCACGACAGATTCCAGGGGTTGAATTTGGGAATTTTTTCAGGTTTTACAAAAGGAGAAATACAAAACCGCTACCATCGGAGTCCTTTTTTAATTTATACCATTTTTTTATCTTTAGGATCATTATTGGTGTAAATCCTCTGAAATGAATCTCGCGGCGAACTGGGAAATAGTATTCACCACCCTGACGGTTATCCTGGTACTGCTTTATACCGGTACCATTATTTTTACCGTTTTTTTTGTAATTCTTGAAAACAGGGATCCTGTCAGGACCATCTCATGGGCACTTTTTATTCTCCTGATCCCCGTCATTGGTATCATCAGTTATATCGTCTTTGGCCAGAGTTTCAGAAAGCAGAAGATCTTTTCAAGAAAAGGGTTGAAAGACCTGGAAAGAATAAACAGCATGAGCCAGGCCCAGATCCTCAACCTGCCGAAAAAAAAGTTCCTCGATGATGAAAAGATCCGGAGAAAGAAAAACATCATAACCCTCTTGTTGAATAACAGCAAAGCGCTGCTTACGGAAAGAAACCGGGTTGAAGTATTCAATAATGGGGCTGATACCTTCCAGTCTATTCTCATGGAGCTGGATAGAGCAACGGACCATATTCACATGGAATTTTACCGTTGGGAATCGGATGATATCGGGAGTGAGATTAAAGAGATCCTGATCCGAAAAGCAAGAGAAGGACTGAAGATCAGGATTATTTATGACGACGTCGGGAGCTGGAAAATTGGCAAGAAATATATTGCCTCCCTGGAAGCAGAGGGCATCGAGATCTTTGCCTTTATGCCTGTCCGGTTTCCCTTTTTTACCAGTAAGGTGAATTTCAGGAACCACCGGAAGATCATTGTTATCGATGGCACGGTCGGGTACGTTGGCGGAATGAATATCGCCGACAAATACATTCACGGGACGCAGAAATTTGGGGCATGGAGAGATACCCACCTCAGGCTTGAGGGCGAAGCAGTGCATTCGCTCCAGATCATCTTTAATGTCGACTGGTACTTTGTTTCAAATGAGATCATTACCAATCCTTCCCGTTATTTCCCGAAATATGCTGTCGATGATACAGTCCTGATACAGATTACATCCAGTGGCCCCGATTCCGACTGGTCCAGTATAATGCAAGCCTTCTTCGTAGCCATAACCAGTGCTGAAAAGACCATATACGTCACCACACCCTATTTCTCTCCAAATGAGAGCATTTTAACAGCACTTAAAACGGGTGCCCTGAGTGGAGTGGATGTCCGGTTGATCCTGCCCGCCAAATCCGATTCAACCATTGCATACTGGAATTCCTTTTCCTACGTCAGTGAACTGCTTGAGGCAGGTATAAAAGTATACCTCTTCGAAGAGGGGTTTAACCATGCTAAACTCCTAATGGTCGATAGTGTCTTTTCATCGGTGGGAACTGCCAATATCGATTACCGTAGTTTCGACCTTAATTTTGAAACCAATGCGTTGATCTATAACGAAGAAATTACAGAGAAATTGGAAATGAGTTTCTTCGATGATCTTTCACACAGCAGGCAGATCCATCTGGACGAGTGGAAACTCCGACCAAAAAAACAGAAATTATACGAATCGTTAGCCAGGGTACTGGGTCCGCTTTACTGACCCTGAATCATGTATCTCCAGACCTGTCCGATCTATGCCGAAACAGAAGGAACAATTGCTCGAAGGTCGTAAGTATCCGTTTACCGTGATCAAGACCATCCGTATGCCCGGAGATAACCAGGAGTATGTTGTTCTGACTGATCCGTTTGATATTCGGCACTTGCTGCCCGCAAATCCCTATCAACACCATAACCTGCAGCCTGGGAAAAAAATCCTTTGCCACATCGACAGAATTAACTGTGACGGGAAAATATTTATTGAACCGGAACACCCCTGCTATACCGTCGGTGAAACATACGGTTTTGAGTTTGTCCGCTATGAGAAGAGAATAAACACGATCGGAGAATCAGAAGACGTGGCAATAGTTAAAGATGCTTTTGGAAATGAACTTGTTGCCCCGATGGATAAACCCGATAAAGAGCTGAAAAAGAAAATGACTTTGCCCTGCAGGGTGAAGGCAATAAAGAAAGGTGTAGCACACCTTTGCCTCATCAGGAGAGGCCGGTTTGTGGAATACCTGGAGGTGGGAAAATCATACCGGTTTACCGTTAAAAAAGTGGCCAGGGGAATGGATAACCATGATTATTTTGTGCTGGAGGATCCCTATGGACAACCTCACCTTCTTCGGGAAAGCTACTACTCAGATTACCAGATACCTGTCGGTGGAAAAATCCGGGGAACCGTGGTTAAATCCCGGTCCGATGGAAGATTCCTGATTGAACCCGATCATCCCTTTTACCGGGTAGGGAAGACCTATCCCTTCCTGGCAGAAACAACAGTCAGTGAAAAAAATCCTCAACATGAACCTTCCTGCTTCATGATTGTGCGGGATACCCATGGAACCTCCTTTAAAGTGCCGTGCAACCACGATCCGGCTGAATACCCTGATCTGCCGGAAACAGTGAACTGCACAATCTTAGAAGTGAGAAAAGGAAAACTGATTCTCTCCCTCGCTGAAACCTCCCCGAAATGACCTTCATCAGTCAATAATCCGCCTTCCCTTACTATTATATGAAATCTATTTAACGTTTCTTAACAGTTGCTTTGATCATTTTTTTCTAAAAAAATTTGCATATACGAAATTCTTCGTATATATTTGTTTACGAAAACATTCGTATTTTCATTATGAAGAAGAAAAAGTTCACCAGACCAACTGATGCAGAACTGGAGATTCTCCAGGTTCTATGGGAGTATGGCCCTTCCACAGTCCGGTTTGTGAATGAACAATTAAACCAGAAAAAGCGGGTAGGGTATACCACCACGTTAAAGATTATGCAAATCATGACAGAAAAGAATCTGTTGCGTCGTGATGAAGCAAGCCGTTCCCACGTATACAATTTTATGGCAGATAGGGAGGAGACCCAGAATCTGCTTCTTGACAAATTTCTTACCACCGCATTCGGCGGTTCGGCGATGAAACTTGTGATGCAGGCATTGGGTAATCACAAGACGTCAAAGGATGAACTGGAACAAATAAAGAAACTGATCAATACATTAGAAGGAGGTGACAAACAATGAACTTCATTCATGAACTATTTTCAGAACAAATACTGTATGCCCTTGGTTGGACTTTTATCCATTCTCTGTGGCATGGGGCAGTCATAGCCCTGGTTTTAGGTTTCCTACTAACCGGATTAAGAAAACAATCCCCTAAAATCCGTTATGCATTGGCAGTGGGTTCACTTGCTGCTCTTTTCTTACTTTCTACTGTAACCTTTGCCCGTTATTACTCGAATTCGCCGGGCAGCGGCAATTCAACGGTATCAATGACAGCTGCCCCAGTTGCTGAAGGGTTGACTGACAGCGGCGGACTGGAAGCAGCTACGGTGGATAAAGCTTTGCCGACAGCCCCCGGGGTATCAGGATTCATAAAAAAATTCACCGGTTATTTCAGCCATTATTTCCCAACCGTTATTACGCTCTGGTTTCTGGGCATGATCCTTTTTCTGGCGAAGATGCTGGGCGGACTGATCTATTCGGAGCGGATGAAGATTGTCGGTATTACCCCATTTCCGGAATCATGGAACAAAAGCATCTCGAATTTGAAAGCGAAGATGAACATCAACCGGCCGGTACAACTGGTCGAGTCCTGCCTGGCCAACGTTCCCATGATCATCGGATATATCAAGCCGGTTGTTTTGATACCGCTCGGTGCACTTTCAGGAATTCCAAGGGATCAGATGGAAGCCATCATAGCGCATGAACTGGCACACATCCGCCGGAATGATTTTCTGGTGAACATCTTTCAATCCATTATTGAATCCGTTTTCTTTTACCATCCGGCCATTTGGTGGATTTCCGGGATAATCCGGAAGGAGAGGGAGCATTGCTGTGATGACCTTGCTGTTTCAGTTTGTGAAGAGTCGGTTGTGTATGCCAAGGCTCTTGCAAATCTCCAGGAAAGATCCTTTGCCACTCCTTTTTGTGCAGTTGCCCTGGCAAAGAGAAGGTATTCCCTCCTTACACGCATCAAGCGGCTGACCCGGAAACCGGCTACGAATACCAATCCTGCAGAAAAGTGGATCACGTTTGCGGTAATGGTTCTGATCATTTCCATCCTTTCCGCTTCTTTGAAGATCACAGGTTCTGACACCGCTTCAGCTGCTGTCAACCCGGTCCGGGAAATGACCTTCGGGTTTGGTTTGACAACCACAGATGACATGCCTCAATCTCTGGTGTCAGCACTTCAGGATACCCTTAGAAAAACCGGCACCAGTGCGATCAATACCCGTTTTTTCGATGCTTCCGATCAGAAGGAGAAGGAGGTAAAAATGGTTCTTGAGGAGGGTGAAGTGATAGAATTATACGTTGATGGAGAGAGGGTCCCGGAGGATGAGATGGATCAATACCAGGAACTGATTGATAGCACCCTGGCTGAATTGAAGGAAGCTGAAATTGAATTGGAAAAAGCTGAAGAAGAACTGAAGGATGCTGAAAGATCATTGGAAGAAATCGATTTTGAACGGATAGATCAGGAACTTGAAATAGCAAGGGAGGAGTTAGAGAGAGCAATGCAGGAATTCAAAGAGCAGGATTGGGCAAACGTTAAGCAGGAGATGGAACAGGCTTTGCAGCAGATCAGGGAGTCGATGGAGAAACTTGAATTCCCTGATTTTGAGGAGAAATTCCAACAGATGCAGATGGAGATTGAACAGTACAGGCATGATTTTGATACAAGCAAGATCAATAAAGAGTTGCAGCAGAATTTCAGGGAGATTGAAAGATCCATGAGGGAATTCAACCGGCAATTCTCTGATGAGCTGAGAGAGCAGATGGAAGAAGCCAGAAGGGCGATCCATGAATCATTGCAGGAAATACAGCGGATCCAGGGTATGGGCTACGAAGAGCGAATGGAATCACAGGAGCGTGAACGGTTGAGGCAACGCGAGGATAGTGAAACCCTGCGGAGCGATCGGGAAAAGGAGATCAGAAGGGAGCATGAACTCCAGCGGGAAAAAATGGAGCAGGAACGGCAGATGCAGGAAAGAGAGCGTCAAATGAAGGAGACAAGCAGGATGCGTGAAAGGGGAGCAATGGAAAGAGAAAGGATTTACGAAAGAGAAGAAAATCAGGCTCTCCAAACAATCGAAGAGCAGTTGATAAAGGATGGTTTCTATGAAGAGGGTGAACCGATCGATTTCGAATTGTCCGCAAGCAAACTCCTGATCAATGGAAAAAAACAACCGAAAGAGGTATTTGAGAAATATAAACAGCTCTATGAGACGCTGGGAGGATCTATCCCCCAAACCGCAACGGTTACTATCAAAAAATAGTAGTCACACCCTTTCTTAGCTACAGATTTTTGTTCGTTCACTTGATTTTTTCCCGATATTTTCGTATCTTTTATTGCATGATTTGGGTAGGGCAAATCAAACTCCCTGCCCGGTTAATGAAATGGTATGGATCGAAAGCTGGTCACCATTGCAACCGAGAGCTATTCCCGGGCAGAGATTCTGAAAACAAGACTCGAATCCGAGGGCATTGAGTGTGTCCTTGCAAACGTGAACCTGATCCATCCGGGTACACCGGGTGGAGTAAAAGTAAAGATTGGGGAGAAGGACCTCAAACGGGCGCTGAAGGCGTTGCAGGATTTTAAACTGGAAACGGAAGAAATAGCAAACGAGGAAGAGATTATCGAAATCAAACGCTTGCTGGTACCCATCGATTTTTCAGATTATTCAAGGAATGCCTGCCGGTTTGCTATCCGCATGGCAGAGAAACTGAGGGCTGAGGTAGAACTGTTGTATGCCTATTACAGCCCCGACATGATCACGGTTCCCTATGATGAATCCTTCGCTTTTGATGGAAATCTGACAACCCACCTGGAGGGCATCCGCGAGCAGGCGACAACTTCACTCGAAAAATATATTGAGGAGCTCAGAAAAGAGATGGAGAGGGAGAAGATTACTGGGATTACCCTCGACTATACCCTCATCGACGGATTGGTTGCAGACGTTATTCTGAAAGCCGGCGACATTTATCAATCCGACCTGATTGTTCTTGGCATGCGCGGAGCGGGCAAAAGAAAATCCGATTTCATCGGCAGTTCTACCCGAAAAGTTATTGAGAAGGCAACCATTCCTGTCCTGGCAATTCCTGAGAATTGTTCTTTTGACGAAAAGAACTGGTCCAATAAAATCATCTATGCCACCGATTTTGATGAATCAGATTTTACCGCCATTCGTAAATTGATGGGGTTGGTTTCCAGTTTCGATATGAAGGTCTATTGTATTCATGTCGGGGAGAAGATCGCAGACTACTGGGAAAAAATTAAAATGGAGGGGCTTCGTGAATATTTCAAATCCTCTTATCCCGGATTTCGGGTGGAATGCATCCTGCTGGATAACCCGGATGTCATGGAAGGGCTTGATGAATTCATCCGTGAAACCAATGTTGATATTATCTCTCTCACAACCCATAAGCGGAACATCCTTACCAAATGGCTCTACCCGAGCCTGGCACAAAAACTGTTCTTTCATACCAATATCCCGTTGCTGGTATTTCACTCCACGAATTGATCACTTCGGAAGATCGTCCGGATCCTCGTATTTTAACCGGACATCGGTTTCCCCTCCGCGAATAACCCAGCAGACCGAATCACATTGTGAGGTGACCTTGACCAGTTCAATCTCATCTCCGTCAAGAGCATAAACGGTATTATTCCCAACGCGATACTCTGCACGCACACTGTAATACCGGCTGGGAATAAGATTCACGCTAACTACCGAATAGCGTGCAGTATCCTCAATCCTGATTTGACCCTTCTCATATTCACCCAGATAAATGGTAAACGGAACCTCAGGATTCTCCTCGTTGATGGTCAGTTGAATCGTCATCGGTGCATATTCAGGCCGTTGAGTATAACACTCTGAACAATTGACCTCAAACAGTATAATGTTCTCATCGCATGAGGTCACCATCAACACCATAAGAATCAGCCAGGTCAGCACTCCATGATGAATCATCCGTTTTATTGGGTTTGGTGGTCTCATTCCATCTTTTTTATGATCAGTACCAGGTGATGATTTTTTCCTTTATCCGGCGGTTCTGAAATCCGAACCTGTATTTTATGCCGAGGGCAAACCGATGAGGAGATATCTTATGGGTGTCCAGGTTAAGGTAGTGGTAACTGAATTCCATCCGGAACCTTTCTCCTCCCCAGAACAGACCTGCTGCAGGAATGACCTTCCACAGCTCATCGGGATGGTTTTGTGATCCCCTGAAGTTCCTTCCGAACGTGTATCCTCCGAGGAGGCCGGCTGTCAGACCAAATTCCATGTTATCAGGCTGTCGGATCAAAACAAACTCTTTTGTCAATCCAAGGTAGGCTAATGACCGGTTTTCCCATA
>CAZTES010000019.1:0-27515 GCA_964612275.1 uncultured Rikenellaceae bacterium | reverse complement strand
CCGTTCTGAATCACGTGTTCGTATACTTCACGACTGAGCCGGCTGCCAATAGCCCTGGTATTGTCCGTTTGCCTTACGTTGGTGGAAATCCGCACATCATCAAAAAAAACCGTTGCCGTTCCAATATCCTTCCCTTTATAGGTCTGATCCTGGAAAACCTTCGTCTTGATCTGATCCACAATCTCATTGTTGTTATTGATCAGAAGCCCCCCGAAAATCACTCCCAGTTTTTCACCATTTAATGAGTTAATGGGAACAGCCGATGCGATGACCATTCCTCTTTTCTCGGTTGTCTTAACCTCAGGCCTTGCTTTTGGCGTGCTTTTCACGGTGACAACGGCACGTTCCTGCATCTCTTCCCCCTCATTTCTCAGGATGGACTCGTCCAGTATAACCGTACCACTCGCCGGAGCCCATTCATTAAGCACCTTCCTGATTAATGGGATTGCTGCGATATTATCCCCTTTTACCTCCGGATTGTGTACCCGGTAGATTACGTTTCCCTCCAAATCGGTAAATGTCAGAAAGTCCAGTTCGCTGCTTTGATAAATGTTGCTGAATACCTCCCCCAGCTCACGGCCCATCTCTTCCTTTAAAGGACCGTCCGATGTCCTGCGTATTGAACTGATCAGCAGAATCTTTTCAGTCTGCTCAAAATAGCTATTGTATATATCATCTGCTGCAGTAAGATCAAGACGGACTCTGGTTTGAACCTCCTTGACAAAGATTCTGTTTACATAGGTGCTCGTAAGCAAACCTAAAACAATGTAGGACGCAAGAAGAATTACAAGCAATCCCAGGGTTATTTTATAACGAACGGACATGGAACGAAATGGTTTTAAATGATCGAATGAATCGCTGATCTATTGCAATACTAAATTAATAAAAAACAGTACATGCTTATTCTGAAGCTCTATTTATTTCGCTAAGGACAATTACTATACCGCCCATTCCAATTCCAGGTTTCTCTTTCCAACAGAACAAACAGAAAGTGTACGAATCAAATATACAGTGTATGTTTGAATATAACAATTTTTATAAAAAACAGGAGGTGTACTGACGGCATTAATTCTATCATAATATTTTATATAACAACATCTTACAAGCATTACAACAGGAATTGCTTTTTGTTGTTTTTTACCGAAAAATTATCGGCATAAAACTTGAGAACAGAGGAATGTTCGATCACTGGAGCAATTCACCAAATACATAACTAACAAGACAGAAAATGGAACGACAGCCTTCAATTTTAGTAATTGATGATGAACCCGTCGTATGCGAGAGTTGTCAGCGCATACTGTCAAAGGAAGATTTCAAAGTAGACACCAATACCAATCCCAAAGAGGCATATAACCAGGCATTGTTGCACAATTATGATCTCATTCTATTGGATCTGATGATGGATGAAATGGATGGGATTGAATTGTTATCTGCACTCCGGCAAGAAAAGCCAGATCTCCCGGTAATCATCATTACCGGTTATCCGACGAAAAAAAGCAAGCAGGAGGCAACGGATCTCGGAGTATCCGACTATATTATAAAACCTTTTATGCCCAGGGAGTTGCTGGATCCGGTAACGCATATCATTGAACACGCGGAGGTGGTTGAGAAGAAAGAGCTCATTGGTTTCCGCGAGATCATTGGTTTGCCCAGATGGGAGCCTTCCGATAAGCACTTCATGTTTTACAAAGAGGGATGGTTGCAGAAGGGATGGGATGATTCCTGCAGGGTAGGCGGGCAACTTCCCTACCTCGATGGCGAAACCATTCAGTCCATTAAGATCCCTGATGTCAACAGTGTCATTTACAGGGGTTCTCCACTGGCTGAAATCACCCTCAGCAACAGCACCGGACGAATCATTCCTTCACCCGTTACAGGAAGGGTTGTTGAAGTGAACAATGAACTGGAAAATGACCTTCCTTTTATTGAAAACAACATGTACAACAAATTTTGGATTGCGCGGGTATTGCCAAAAGCAATTGAAGAGGATATGAAGCATAACGCTACGCGCAACCTGTTGTTTTTTACGGGAAATGCAGACAAAAAGAACCATTATTACCACCAGTTGATTGATCTGGGGTACCGGGTCAGTCAGGCTTCTTCTATGGAACAGGCTGTGAATAGCATAACGGATAATCAGTTAAAAACCGTTGTCCTGGATGCCGCATCCTTCAATGGTGAAGGGCCTGCTTTTGTTAAGCAGCTTCATAAAAAATTCCGCGATCTGAAAATTATTGTTTTTGACAGAAAAGACAATAACGACAGAGGAAGATATCATAAAAAATGGCTTTTCAATTATTGCGTTCCTCCCCTCCATGCCAGAGAGATCGCTGATGTTTTAAACAAAGCCTTTTCCACTGCAGCGGTTGATGCGATCGATACGAAATACGAAAAAAACTTTCAGCCGGAGGTTATCGACAAAATCCATATTACAAACCGGTATACTAAAAAAGAAACAGCGGTATATTTTTTATACGATGATGAAAATGAACATGACGAGTCACTCGATATGGCAGAACTCACTTCCTATGTTGATGAAATTCCTGGCATAGGAACCCTGTGGCACTCCTATGATTTCCCTGTTATGGATGCCAATGCGGTTGCCGAACAAATCAAGGAGACCCACACGAAACGGATCATCATTGCAGGGGATTCCCCCGGCAGGGTAAGGGATCTGTTCGTGCGGGCAATGATTGTTGCGGGAAATGATCCGAAGGATGTGGTACTGGCCAGCTTCAGAGATCATGGAGCAATTTACCGTTCTGATACAGAGCGGGCAAAAGCAATCCTGTTCTGTGCCTTATACGGACTCTTTTATGATGAGGCGGTAAAACCGGGCGAAAATCCGGTTAATGTTGACACACTGGTCATTGGTGGAGGGATTGCCGGCATCCAGGCTTCCCTGGAAATTGCAAACAGCGGCAACAGGGTTTTCCTGGTCGAAAAGTCGGGCACCATCGGAGGCCACATGGCAACGTTCGATAAAACATTCCCAACGCTCGATTGTGCTGCCTGCATCTTAACCCCAAAGATGGTGGAGGTTGGTCAACATCCAAACATTGAGTTGATGACCTGCTGTGAGGTTGTCGGGGTATCCGGAGGGCCGGGGAGCTTTAAGGTAACCATTCTCAAGAAAGCCCGGTATGTTAACCTTAGCAAATGCACGGGATGCGGTATATGCGCTTCTAAATGCCCAACAAAGGTACCCAGTGAATTTGATGCCGGGACGACGTTGCGCAAAGCCATTTATATTCCCTTTCCACAGGCAGTTCCTAATAAATACATGGTTGATCCTGCGAACTGCCGGTATATCCGGGAAGGCAAATGCGGCGTTTGTGTCAAAGCCTGTCCCGTTGAAGATTGCATCAACCTGGATGCAAAAGATGAAACGGTGGAAATCACGGTAGGGAACATCATTCTGGCCACAGGATTCAAACCGTTTGATGCCAGAAGGATTGAAGATTACGGGTATGGCGTATATCCCAATGTAGTCACATCACTTGAGTTTGAACGACTGGTAAATGCCTCGGGTCCAACCGTGGGTAAGATTACATTAAGAAGCCAGGATAAGAAAGGAAACTGGATATTTGATCCGGAGGCGGATGAACCGAAAAGCATTGCGATTATTCACTGTGTGGGTAGCCGTGACAGAAACTACAATGCATATTGTTCCAGGGTATGTTGTATGTATTCCCTGAAACTGGCTCATCTGGTCAAGGAGAAATTACCGGACGCCGCGGTCTCGGAATATTACATCGATATGAGGGCCTTTGGTAAAGGGTATGAAGAGTTCTATAACCGGATTAAACGGGAAGGCGTTCACATTACCAGGGGGCGTCCGGCAAAAATTGAAGAGGTGGATGGTCAGCTTCTGGTCCGAAGCGAGGACATCCTGAACGATACCCTGATTGAGGATAAAGTGGACATGGTGGTGCTGGCAGTCGGATTAGAACCGGGCGGGGATACGCATTACCTCAGCAAGATGCTGGGAGTACCAACAACCGAAGACGGCTGGTTTATGGAAGCGAATAACATATTCGATCCCGTGAATACACGTGCGGGGGGGATCACTCTGGCGGGTGTATGCCAGGGCCCTAAAGATATTCCCAGTACCGTGGCACAGGCATCTGCAGCTGCTTCGAGGGTATTGCAGAGCATTGTAAGACAAAAAGTCCGTAAAAATGTTAGCGATCTCTCACTGAAGAAAATTGAAGAAAATATTCAACAACAGTCCAACATAAAAATGGTATGCTATGAACGAGTTAATTGAACCGGATCTTTTTATAAGCATGAGAGAATTTGGTGCCGATGAATGGCAGGAATGCTATCATTGTGGTCACTGCACAGCCATCTGCCCATTGACCGAAAAGAATATCCTGTTTCCAAGAAAACCCATTAAGTTTCTGCAGATGGGACTGAGACAGGAACTGGAATCGTGCGTCGAACCCTGGTTATGCTATTACTGTGGTGAATGCACTGAAAAATGTCCCAGGGATGCAAATCCCGGAGAATTAATGATGACCCTCAGGCGTTATCTTACCACTGTCTATGACTGGACAGGGTATGCACGCAAGATATATACTTCCGAAATTTGGGAATTCATTTCAATCGGGGTACTGGCAACTTTTGTGCTTGCTCTTTTCCTCCTTTTCCATGGCCCGATGACCACAGTGCTGACCGCAGAAGGTGGTGTGCAATTGAATGTCTTTGCCCCTGCCAGGATCGTTCATATCGGAGATATGCTCATGGCAGCAACGGTCTCGTTCTTTCTCATTTCCAATATTTTTAACATGTACAGGAAAATTGTCGGGAGGAACAAGGATCTGAAGATCCCAATTGGAGTCTACATTAAAGAGTTCAAATCCCTTATTTTTAATTTTGCTTCCCAATGGAAATTCAATAAATGTGAAGGCAAAATCTACTGGTTCCTTCACTGGTTTCTCATGTCAGGATATGTTATCCTTTTCATTCTGATTGTTGGATTTCTTGGGTGGTTCCAGACGGATGAAATTCATCCGTGGTGGCATCCTCAGCGACTCATCGGGTATTATGCTACGTTAGCACTTCTGATTGGCGTGGGATATTTCTTTTATGGCAGGATTAAGAAAAGCAGGGAGCGGCTAAAATATTCCCACATTTCAGACTGGACCTTCCTGGTGATGCTGTTTTTGACTGCACTTACAGGAATACTGGTGCATTTCTTCCGGATCACCGGGCTTCCCATGCCGACCTATTACATGTACGTGGCACACCTGATGATCCTGTTCCCGATGATCATGATTGAGGTACCATTCTCCAAATGGTCACACCTGGCTTACAGACCGGTAGCAATCTATTTTTCCAATATTAAAGAGGCTGCTCTGAAAAAGAAAAGAAACAGTTAATAACCAATTGTTATGGAAGATATAAGAATCGGTGTTTATATTTGCTGGTGCGGTACCAACATTGCCAAAATGGTTGATGTTGAAACCATTGCCAAAGAGGTTGAAACACTGCCTCACGTAGTGATCTCCAAAAGTTATAAATACATGTGCTCTGATCCGGGTCAGGAGATGATTTATCAGGATATCAAAGAGCACAAGCTGAACCGGGTTGTAGTGGCTGCCTGTTCACCCAGAATCCACGAACCGACTTTCCGGAAAGTCTGCATGAAAGCCGATATTAATCCCTATTTTTTCGAAATGGCCAACATCAGGGAACACGTTTCATGGGTTCATGAGGACCGGGAAGCCGCTACCTTAAAAGCAAAAACACTGGTCCGCTCAGCAATTCACCGTGTTGCCTTCCACGAATCACTCGATAAGCGAACGGTCGCTGTGGAACCCTCCACACTGGTTATTGGCGGGGGTGTATCCGGGATGAATGCTGCTCTCGAAATTGCCGATGCCGGAAGGGATGTATTCCTGGTGGAAAAAACGAACAGGCTCGGAGGCATTGTATCCCAGCTTGATCTTTCCTATCCCTTTATGACCAATGTCAGCGAGGTGATGGACCCCCTCATCCATCGTGTGAGGAAGCATCCGCACGTCACCGTCTACCCGGAATCTGAAATACGGGAAATTACCGGTTATATCGGTAATTTTGAAACCGTCATCTATTCAAAAACCCACGAAACAAAGATAAAGTTCGGGAATGTGATCGTTGCAACCGGATTAAAACCCTTTGATCCGGGCAATATAAAAGAGTATGGCTATACAAAATTTCCCGATGTAATCACTTCCCTGGAATTCGAAAAAAGAATGAAGAAGGATGGACAAATCACCACATCGGAGGGGAAGGAACCGAAACATGTTGCCATTATTCATTGCGTGGGAAGCAGAAATGAGAAGTATCATGAATACTGTTCCAATACCTGTTGCATGACCGCGTTAAAATATGCCAATCAGATAAAATCATCCCTTCCAGAGGCAAATGTCTATGAAATTTATTCCGATATGCGGGTCTTTGGAAAAGGTTGTGAGGAGCTGTATGCAAAATCCTCAAGGAAAAATATCAAGTATTTCCTCTATAACCAGGAAAACGGACTGCCTCAAATTGTTAACGGTAGCCGGTATAACGGTTGTGATTTGTTAATTGAACTGGAAGAGAAGATGGTTGGTAAGAAAATCGGTATCCCGGTGGATCTGGTCATCCTGATGGTTGCCATGGAAGCACACGAAGATGCAAAGGAAATAGCACATGCTGTGGGAATAAGCCTCTGCAGCAACAATTTCTTTATTGAAAAACACCCCAAGCTCGATCCTGTATCCACCACCACAGATGGAGTATATATTGTCGGTAGCTGTCAGGGACCAAAGGATATCCCCGAATCAGTAAGCCAGGCAAGAGCTGCTGCAGCCAGGATTCTTGCAAATATTTCCCAGGGATTTGCCGAGGTTGAGACAACAACAGCCATTGCCAATGAACTGCTCTGCTGCGGTTGTCAGACCTGTGTCAAATCCTGTCCCTATTCCGCCATTAAATACGATCCGGATAAGAAATCCGCCGTGGTAAACGAAGTCCTCTGTAAAGGTTGTGGAACGTGCGGAGCTGCATGCCCTACAGGCGCTATCAAGGCAAAACATTTTACCGACAAACAAATCATGGCACAGATCAAGGGACTGCTTTTTCAAGGATAAGTGTATTAACCTTGAGTACACTGTATCATCAAACCTGACTAAATCGCGAAAAAATATACCTGCGTGTTTTCCAATTTTAAAAGTTAAAAACCTATTAATGAGCACATTATAACAATCACACTTCACCTTCGACAGAATGGCACATAAATTGACTTTCTAAAAGTAAAACAGCGAAAAAAAGTAATCATTTAATACAATGAGCCATGAACTACCAACCATCCATACTCGTAATTGATGATGAGAAGTATGTTTGCACAAGTTGCGACAGACTGCTCTCTCAGGCCGGATACAAAGTAGACACGAACATTAATCCGGAAAAGGGATTTAACCAGGCATTGACCAATAATTATGATGCCATTGTACTTGACCTCAAACTGGGGGAAATCGACGGGATCGATCTGCTCAATGATATTCGGGGGAAAAAGCCGGATGTGCCGGTTGTGATCATCACCGGTTATCCTACCCCGGAAAGCAGGCAACAGTCTGAAAAATTGGGAGTTTCGGATTATATCCTGAAACCTTTCGAACCGGATGAATTTTTGAATTCACTCAAGAGAGCCACGTATAAAGCTTCCATGGCATTGCATCAGGAGGTAACCCCTGCTGAAGAAACGAAGGTTGAAACCCGTTACCGTTTCACTGATTCTTCCTGGATTGAGCAAATTTCCAGGGAATCGGTTCGCATCGGCGGTCATTTGTCAAACCTGATGGACACCGGGGTAACATCGGTAAAACTGCCGGAGAAAGGGGATAGACTGTTCCGGGGTTTGCCACTGGCTGAAGTGACCTTGAACAAGAAAACCAAACGGATCATTTCATCACCGGTTACAGGGGAAATCACGGAAATTAATACCGATCTATTGGATCATCCGCTAATCCTTGAAAAAAATGTCAACTGGGAAAACTGGATAGCTGTTGTACGACCGGACAATTTGGAACAGGCTCTGGCAGAATGTGAAATAAGGAAGGTCCTCTTCATGAGCCAAAATCATGACAAAGAAAATGATTTAACACGGCAATTTAAGGATATGGGGCTCGTCACACTCAAAGCCGATTCCATTGAAGAAGCAGTGGAGATTCTTTCCGGTGAGAACATCTCCGTTCTGCTGATGGATGCTACTTCGTTTCCGTATGATGGTCCCGATTATATAAAGCGAATAAATCAGGTGTTTACCGATACAAAAATAATCGTCTGTAATGAACCTTTCTCGGCAATTGAAAATCAATACAGGGAGAACAAGATCTTCTATTATGGGGTGAATCCGATTTCAAACAGGGAGATGGCGGATTTGCTCTATTGTGCATTCTCCAGGGAAGAGAAACCGGAAGTTTTCAAGACCGAGCGGTTGAGCTTCCTTCCAAATTCAATCAGCAAAATCAGGGTAACCAACCGGTCCAGTAAGAAAGTATCGCTCTTCGCCTTTGATGATATTCTCCAGAACAACCAGGGAATCGGGTTCCTGCTCATTCAGGAATTGAGTAACATGGCCCTTCCGGTAGCGGTAAGCCATACAAGAACCCGGAAATCTCTTTTAGAGGCTTCGGAACTGAAGAAAATTACGGATGAGAAGCAAGAGAGTGAATGCATTATAATCCTCCAAACAAAGGATATGAAGAAGATCCAGGGAAGCCTTGAAAAAGAGGTTGAACCGTATGAGAATAGCCGGGGAACCGGTAACCGGATTATTATACTATCCGTTCAACCTGCACCCAACGGTGAAAAAGCAATCCTGTTTGATAACAGGACCACCAGGGCACTTGTGAAGTTATTGACAGAGGAAATAACCAAAGAATAGTCAGAACCTTTCGCAGATGCAATGCTTGTATACCCGGGGATCCTTCCCCGGGTTTTCTTGTTTACATCGATGGATAAACATTAACGCTATCGGCCGGAAAGCATGGTCGATATTCAAAGGAACCTCCTGATTAGAGGGGATGAAAACAGGGTCATGTAGAAGCTAGTTGGTTAATGCAGCGCTTACAGAAATCTCCGTATCCAGCAATTTTGAAATCGGGCAGTTTTTTTCAGCATCGGCCACCAGTTCATTAAATTTCTCCTGCGATATTCCCGGAACAACGGCATGAAGGGTTAAATGAGAACCGGTAATAACCCCGTTTTCCAGGGTAATTTCACATTTAGTTTCCAGTCTGTCGGCGTTGAATCCGGCACCATCAATGTTAAAAGAGAGCTTCATCGTAAAGCATCCGGCATGTGCTGCGGCAACCAGCTCCTCCGGGTTAGTCCCGATCCCCTCCTCGAACCTCGATTTGTAAGAATACTGTGTGGCATCCAATACGCCACTCTGTGCGGTCAGGTTACCGTTACCCTCTTTTCCACTTCCCTGCCAGATGGCAGTTGCATGTCGTTTCATATCGATTTATTTTATGTTATTTCAAATTTTTCAATAAAATTTTTAATAGTAAACCTCAGGCGCAATGTAGTAAATAAATTTCATAATAGTGGCTTGGAGATTCTCCTCAAAATTGAACCAACGATCAGAGATGATCGTTGTACAGTGACCAAATCACCCGATCATAAGCTATAAATAATAAGGCAGTTAACTTTTACACTGTCTGCAATAATTTTTCTTATTTTATGGGTGTTACTCCGATAACAAGTTGCCCGATAACATGACTAAAAGTCCTTTCAAGTTTCTGGATGCTTATACCCAGGAGGACCGGGATATCTTCTTTTTCAGGGATCACGAGATCGAAGAGCTTTACCAGCGGGTGTTTGAAAGCAAGATCCTGCTTGTTTGCGGGATTTCCGGAACCGGAAAATCATCCCTGATCCAGTGCGGACTGGCGAACAAGTTTGAGGATAGCGACTGGCTACCCGTGAATGTCCGAAGGGGCAGGAACATACTGGAGAGCCTGGTTGCGGAGCTTCAGAAGGATGCACTTACTCCCCCCTCGTCCCTGACAGAATTGTCAGGGCCACTCCCCCCAGGGGGAGACATGCCAGCGCACATCGTTACGTCTTTGCGGTCGTTATACCTGGATCATTTTAAGCCGGTCTACCTGATCTTCGACCAGTTTGAGGAGCTGTTTATCTTCGGGAACGCGGAAGAGCGGAAGGAGTTCATGACGGTGATTAAAAAGATCCTCGATTCGGATGTTCAATGCAAGATCATACTGGTGATGCGGGAAGAGTACCTGGCTTCCGCCATCGAGTTTGAGCGGGAGATTCCCACTATTCTGACCAACCGGATGCGGATTGAGAAAATGACCTGGGCTAATGCAAAAGAAGCAATCGAAGGACCCTGCAAAGTTGCAGGGATCGGGCTGGAAGAAGGGTTTTCCGAAGCAGTACTGGAAAAACTGAATCCCGACAGCAGCGAGGTGGAGCTGACCTACCTGCAGGTGATGCTGGATAAGATTTACCGGTTAGCAACATAGGAAAGACTATCTCCCAGAAATAAGAATAGTAAGGTCATGAATTGTATGACCATTGTATAACGATTGAGTTACCACATAACTGAACGAAGCCTGCCTGAATAAATTTGTTCAGGCGGTTGAGCTCACGGACCCGAAGGCGGTGAGCAATTACAATCGAGTTACCACCGAGTTACTATAGCCTGCCTGCCGCCAGGCAGGAGTTACAATTGAACTAGAAATTAACCCCCGTCACCAGTCCGATCCCGGTCAGGTTTGGAATTGGCGGGTCGCCTGCAAGGAGCTCTTCAATCCGGCATTCAACAAAAATGGAAAACCTGTTGGACAGGCTGAAATCCACCCCTGCTCCCACCATCATTTTAAAATAGTAGTTGCTCATTTCATCATCGGTAAAATCAAAGGTTTCGGTAGATTCGATGCCTCCGATCTTTTCGTAGTGCGTTATTTCATTTTTCTTGTTCAGGGCAAAGGCCAGGCCTACCCCTCCATGAACATAGGGTCTGATCCGGGGTTGGAGGGAGGAGTATTTCAGGGTGAAGGAAACATCCCACCTTGAAAGATCCACAGCAATATCCTCTTCAGATATGTCGTCTCCCGATGTTTCTTTTCGGTGGTACGTAAAAGAGTGTTGGACGAACCCCATCTCCGCTTGAGCGTAGAACCTTCCTTCTATGGGTAACGTGGCATGCACTCCGAAAAGGGGTGAAAGTATGGCATTGAAATTCGCATTGGAGAGGGACGTAGCGTTGGTTTTTTTTGTCGGAAAATCGAGCAATGAAACCTGCAGGCCTGCAAACACTCCTACCTGAAACCGGGGGACAATCTGGTTGTCGCATTCGTTATACCGGCTGGTGAGGGTAGCGAGGTAACGCTTATTTAACCTGGCGAGATCTATGGCATCGCTTACGGCATCACAACCCGACATGGATTTATGAAGTGCAGCCCGGAATCTATCTTTTGTTTGCTTGGGGTCCGTGTTCAACGGAACAAGCAGGCTGTTCTCACGGGCAATAAAGAAATATTTTTTAAAATTGTGCCTGACCTGGAAAAAACTGACTGGCCCTGCAACCACACTTTCCAGGAAAAGGAATTGTGTGATCACCTCATCGTTCCGAACTATTGTAACTGGTCTGGAAATGTATGTTGCCTTCCGATGAAATCCGTATTCCAGGATATCCTCTGCTGTATATACCCTGAACCTTTCTGATTCGGATTCTGAAAATTCAACGGTGGTGGATCGATTACGGGTTTGCTTTACCATACCCCCTTTGAATTCACTATTTTTCATTATGATATAACCATTTTCCTGGCAAACAGAATGTGGATTCGACAGGAAAAAATGAAAAAGTAGTGCAAGGATTGCAAACTTTCCCGTGTATTTAACTGCTCTGAGCGACATAATTTGCCTGTTGTTGATGAAATGAAAAGAGTGTTCTTTGGTGGCACAATTTAACTAAAAATTCGATGCAATGTATGCTTCTTTCGAACATGTTTTAAATTATTCCGTTCGAACGTTATACCACAGCCAAGCCTTTTGCGGGCGCGGAATGATGAATTTTTTTCATAAATAATTATAACCTTTCCATTACTGTGTTCGTAGAACCATTATATTTCCATTATTAACCTAATCCACAAAATCATGAAAAGGAAGTCATTCAAATTATTTGCATCGTTGTTACTGGTATTTGCTCTTTTTTTCGTTGCATGCGAAGATGATGGTCCCAGCACAAAATCGCTTCTGCTTGGAAAATGGCAAATTACTACCATTACCTTAACTGCGTACATAGGAGGGCAACAGATTGCACAGGAATCGGAAACGTTTGAAGCCAATGAAATGGTCATTGAATTCCTTGATGGCGGGTCCGGCATTGTGTATGAGTATGACGATCAGATTGACACGTTTACCTGGTCACTGGATGGAAAGAAAATGACATTCCCTCCGTTCGGAGAAGCACCTGTTGAAGGCACGGTGAATGTTACCAAAACCACCTTGAAAGTTACCTGGGAGGAAGAGGAGGTTGAACAACAGGTTACCTATACGATCAGGTATCAGATTAATGCAGTGAAAGTATCCTAACTGTACAGAACCCATGGTCTGATATCAGCACCATAGCTTTTTTATACAGCTTTGCTCCGCCAGGCAGATTACCCGCCTGGCGGAAGAGTGGTAAAAACAATACCCTTCAAGCGGGATTGGATTTATCAGACGGTACACAACCCCCTAACCGGATAATTAAACAATGTATCTGTCGTGCAGGGAATCCCTGCAGAATCGGGTGTTTTTCCCCTCCATATCAAGCCCGGGGCATACATCTATACCATTACCGCTCACGATAAGGTCTATACCGGGCTGTTTATGAAAGTAAACCAGTAGTTAGAAACTTCAGATCAGAACGTTACAGCAAGCTGGAGGGTGATATTCCGGGGAGGACCGATATCGCCTGGCCGTCCGATGTATTCCTCATTCAGCAGGTTTTTTATGATCAGGGATACTTTGAATTGTTCAACTATAGCATACGAAACCCTGTAATTCACCACCCATTCTCCTTCCTTGTTCTCCTGACGGTAATCAGCATAACCGGGTAGAATGTCTTTTTCGTACTTGGGATTGACGAACACCTGATCAACATTCAGCATAAAGCTGTAATACCTCAGGTTAAATCCCGTCGAAAAATTTCTCCAGGCGCATTGCACATCTCCTTTGAAGCTATGCCTGTAGCGGTATTTGAGATACTTTTCATTTTCGATTAATGAGCTTTTTCTGACATTACGGTCGATCGGGTTCATGAAGGTATATCCGGCTGTAAAATCGACAGCAACGGGTCCAATCTCTCCTTGCATGGTCAGGTTGATTTCAAATCCATTTATTCTCGCATTTCCCACATTCAATGATTTAAACCCGATGTGCTCAGGAGTGGCTTCAACCGAATCGGGGTTATACACGCCGAATGTAAACTCGATCATGTCGTTGTATTCGGTCCAGAATCCGGAGAGATCGGCATACCCCTGCCATGATCCCAGTTTAATGCCCTGTTTGATGCCAATTTCTGCACTCCACCCTTTTTCCGGCTCAAGATCAGGATTCGGGAAAATTTTGAGTGAGCTGACGGAGGTGGCTGTAAATTTTTCGGCAATGGAAGGGAACCGGTACCCCTGGCCTATTGATCCGCGCAGGTAGGTATACTGGGCTGCCTGAAAATTGATGCCAGTGCGGAAGACGGGTGAAGAATGGATGGGCTCATTATCCAGCGTGGAGCTCTCCCAGCGAACCCCGGCAGACCATTTTAGCCGCCGGAAAAACCGGGCATCAAGCTGTGTATAAAGTGCCATGTTGGTTCCGCTGTGGTTGCCGTACAGGTTTGAGAGGACGTTCGAATAACTGGCTGAGGATCCAATCGACCAGTGCATGTCATTTTTGAATTTTTGCAGGTAGCGGTATTCTCCAAAGTAGTAATAGGACTTGTTGTTCTTATCGGCATCATTCGGGAACCGGTTATCAACTGCGAAAAAACGCGTTTTGAGTGTATGGAAGGTGTTCTCATTTTTACGGAATGTGACATAGGGATCGATGTTCAACCGGAAGCCGGTAAGTTCAGTTACAGCATCGGGATTTTGCCTGTATGCGGTATCTGCATGGACCCATAACAAAAAATCGCTTTTATCCTGGTACATAAAACTGCTGTTGATCCCGTAATTGAGTCCCTTGATCTTTTTCCCTGTAACGTTCAGTTTAAGGTTTCCCCTGCCCCAGGTATCCCATTCGTTTTCCCTGTAACCCGGGTTATGCAGGAGGTTTCCACCAGCAACAAGATCAAGATTCCTTATTTTCCTCATGTGTTGAAGGCTCATTCCATAAAAAACGGGCTGTTTATCCCACCAGATCAATTCTTCCCGCTTCGGATCCATGTAGACCCCGCTATAGAGAGTTATGGCGGTTTCCGGGTCCGGTTTCGGAAAGGCTGTCCTCAGGTTTATTACCCCGTTCAATGCAGATGAGCCGTATAACACCGACGAAGCGCCTTTCAGGATCTCCACCTGGGCAACATTTTCAACCGGCAAAAAATCCCATTTCACATCACCGACATCTGCAGATATTATGGGAAGATCATCCACAAGCACCTGTACCCTGCTACCGGCACCATAGGAATATCCACTGCCTCCACGTATGCTTGTCTGTCCGTCCAGCACATCAATTCCGGAAACCTGGCTGATCAGTGTTTCCAGGGAAATGTGGTTGTTCTGCTGAATCATAATCGGTTTTAGAACCTCCATTGAAACGGTAACATCGGAGAGTTTCTGGTCGAATTTACCGGCTGTAACCACAATCTCATCCAGCACTTTTATTTTGACCTCCAGGGCAATATCAAGCCACAGTGTATCCTGTGCGAATGCTGTAATTTTTTTGACAATGGATTGGTATCCAACAAATTGAAAGGAGATAATGAAGGTTCCGGGCAGTACTTTCAGTTCGTATTGCCCATCTGCATCAGAAGAAATGCCGGTTGAGTCGTTCAAAACAACGGTTGCACCGATTAACGGTTCCCCGGTTTCAGCATCAGTTATCTTGCCGGTAATAATGCCTGTGTTCTGGGCGTGCAGGGTGATAAGAAAGAAAAAATGACAGAGGAGAATAAAAAGGGTTGCCCGTAACCTCTTCTGGCTGATGATCGGGATCATTATCAAGTTATCGCTATCCATCATTGAATACCGTTTGAAGATAAGCACTTCCATGCAACAAAATCATGCTGCCCTGCAGGCTAAAGATAGTAAAATGATTTTCCGGAAAATAAGAATGTGGGAATATTATGGTTATCAAAAGCGGTATGCCCAACCGGGTTAAAACTCTTTTCCAACTGCTTCACCCTCCTCTTCAAAGGAGGAGAGGTCAATCCACTGGATCACTGAAATTTTCCAGTCGCCCTTTAGTTTCTTGAGCATCCGGATTTCTTTCGAATGGGTAGTCATCGGATCTCCATTCAGCTTGAATTGCATCTTCTGGTTGTACACAGCAAAAGCAGTTTCAGCGTTGATGTCGATCTTCCAGTTTGACCTTTCAACGGTAATATCGGTCCAGTCTGACCAATCTTCACTGGCTGCTTTTTTGTAATAAGTATAGTTTTTCTCCCATCCCATTCTTTCACGGTACCCATTGCTGCCAATAGAAATATAGATTACATTTTCGTCCTGGGTCAGTGTTTCCAGCAGTGCAACAAGGTTCTGGCTCCAGAAGGCATCGGTTTCAGTAGCAATGACGGACTTAATTGCTTCCTCCTCTGCAGCAATATTTACTTCTTCCTGGCATCCTGAAATGGGAAGTACCAAAACAAACAATATTAAAAAGGTGAGATTTTTCATAATGTAAGGTTTTGTATAGGTTTATTATTTGAATTGAGCGATATAGCCACTTGAAATCCCCGATTCCCTTAAAGTTAAATAATGTTCAACAAAATGTCAATTTTTTCACTGGAAAAGTAGTGGATAATGTTTTTTCCTGTTTATTTTGTATAAAAGACTCCATTTATGCGGTTGGTATTCACTTTTTTCTTCATCCTGTCGGCTCTTATTTTCCAGCAGGAGGGGTCGCTTACGTTGTTAAAGAATGGAATTGCGAAATACCATGAAGGGGATTATGTGGGTGCTATTAAGAATTATGATGCCGCAATTGAACAGGAACCTGGGTTCTGGAGGTACTATATGTACAGGGCAAAAGCCAAACTTGAACTGGAAGATTTTGTGGGGGCGGTTCAGGACTACGATACTGCATTGTATTTACAGCCAAACTTCTACGAATCATTAACCGTCCGGGGAGCTTCCCGATACCGGGTCGAGGATTTCAATATTGCAGTAGTTGATATAAACAAGGCAAAAGAGTTTTATCCCAACCGCTGGATAATCCATTTAATGAGGGGGGCTGCATTTGAAGGCATGGGGGATCATGAAAAAGCCCTGATTGACTTTAACCGTGCCATTGAATTGCTACCGGATAACCATAATATCTACATTTTCAGAGGGATGGCTTATCTGAACCTGGGTAATATTCAGCAAGCAAGGGAGGACTTTAGCTATGCGATCAAGCTGTATCCGGAGAATCATGTTGCCTATGTGAAATCCGGCTTGTGTGATCTGGCAGTTGGTGACACCCTCTCAGCGATTAATAATTTTTCGATTGCAGTGATCATTAACCCCCGGTGTGCTGAAGGATATTTCAACCGGGGAAAAACCCTCCTGGGAATTCCTGAAAAGAAAGAGCAGGCATGCAGTGATCTTCAAAAAGCCGATGCACTGGGTTACACCCGGGCTTATCAGATAATCATGAAGCACTGTAAGTGATGGAAGATAGGTATTCCGGCTATACTACCGGCCCAAACGGGAGATCACCATCCAGGTGTTCCAGCGAATCATAAAAGGTATCCTCCAGCTGAGATAAAATCTGCTTTATCTCATTGGTACTTTCCAGCGACGGAAATTTCTCACCAACAGCTGGCGCACGTGGCGTTGCTTTTGCAAGGCATGCAAAGGATTCATCAATTTCATCAATCACCAGTTGTATAGCTATGCTGACATAATTGTTAAATTTTCTTTTGGAATCGGAGGCAATAAGCTCAGCATTTACCGTGGTTATAATGGTTGTTTCCAGTGTATTGAGCAGACCGGCGATCTCTTCTATCTTAAACCCGCTGTTAAATCTTCTGTAGGCAATGATCTGTGCATACTTCCTTAATACCATCCGGTCTACTGTCCGGATACTAATTGCAATCAATTGATAGATCAGTGTGATATACATCTTCAACAGCTTCCTTCCCATTGCCTGGTAATGGGAAAAACGTTCTCCGTTTTCAGGCAGAATGAGGTGTTCAATTACCTTTTCTACCGTGGCTGAACGGTATTTTTTCATCAATTCATAATAGAGGATACTGGGTCGCTCTACCGTTCTCCGAAGTGCCATTTCATTTCGAATGGACCAGGTAACAAAATGGTTTTTCCGGTTTTCCAGGAGAAAGAGCAGCCTCCGCGGGATATCATACCGTTTGGCAGTTTCCCATGCAAGGAGTTTTTGCGACCGGGTGGAATCAACCACAAGCTTTTTGTCCACATATTTGATCATCCAGGGCTTTTCAAAAGATTCGAAGCCAAACAGATTGGAAAGGAAATTCAATACAAGAACGCCCGGATAAGCGATAAGTTTAGGGATCCTGATGGGCGTTCGGTCCTTGCCGAAATAGTATTTCGTAGCCGCTTTATAGAGATCATTGTGTGAAACCGTACCATCCGGGCTTGCAATGAGTGTCAGTCCACCAGGTAACGTGCTGTCTTTTTCGAGCAGCAGATCAAAAAACCGGATCAAATCATTGATGTGAATGTAAGTGATTGCCGATTCTCCTTTTCCACCCAATATGCGTGATTTCCATTTTTTCGAAAGCCATGTTGAAAGAAAAATAAACAACGGCGGGTATTCACACCAGTCACTGAAAACAGCTGCCAGTCGAACAATGGCATACGAAAAACCGCCGGAAAATTCTTTGATGCGATTCTCGGCAAGGCATTTACTGCGGGCATAGGCAAAATCTGCTGCCGGGGGCGTCTCTTCAGTAATGACGTGGTCAAAATCGCCAAACTCACATGCTGCAAGGGAACTGGAAAAAATGAACCGCTTAATTTTGAGTTCCTTTGCTAATTTCAGAATATTCTCCGTTCCCAGAACATTGGTCCTGTAATATTCCGGATGATCTTTGTACGAAAAATCATAATAACCGGCGAGGTGCAACACGTAATCTGCACCTCCCAGTTTACCAATGCTTTCTGCCAATTCCCTGATGTTTGCAAAAGATCCAATATCCACCTGTGTCCAGAAAATATTCTCGTGTTTGGGTATCCCGGATTCAAGCTGTGATCTCCGGGCAAGACAAAAGAGTCTGAACCTCTCCTTTGATGCCTCGATGAAATGCCTGCCGACAAAGCCCGATGCTCCAGTAACTAAAATTCCCTGTTTCTCCATTCTTTATCCCTTATTTTTCTACCGGAAGATGAAACTGCGGATCCCGACTCCCAAAATGATATTGTTGATATGCTCAGCCTGTGATCCTTCCGGGTAATGAATATCCAGCCGGTATTTCAGTGAGGCAGTCAGTCCAACAGCGTCTGACAGCATGATCATGGCACCAAATTCCAGCTCCGAGTAAGTAATGATGTGGCTGTTGCCTGTAAAAATAAAGGATCCCTCCAGATAAGGGTAAACAACTTTATTGTTTCGACCGCCAATGAAGTAAGTCAATGCAGGTCCGAAGCCCCACAGTGTGGTTGCCCCAAAATCTCCGTACTTATAATACCGTGTCAGTATGGTCCCTCCAATAGCAAAAGAGGGAGCTACGAACACACTGACTTTTGGCTCAAGCTCAAACAGGATCGATCTGTCTTCAAAGCCATCAACTCCTTTCCTGAATTGAAAGGTTAAGCTGCCTCCGATCATCAAACTCCCCCGGTTTGTGGCAAAACTGGAATTTCCATCTGCCAGAAACGGGAAATATTTGCCAGAAGGACTGTTCCATGAATAGATCATCCCGGAAGAGTTCATTCCCTCTTCCCATAATCCTTTTCCAAAGAGCGTTGTTGTTGTCAATATTAGAGTCACAATCGTGGCATAACATTTCAACCCGGACGATAAGGATTTGAAAAAAGGGGGCAGGAGAATTCTATTTGAGGTGCTTTGTTGTGCATTCATTCTTATAAATTGGATAATTTTTTTCATTTTATTTGTGGTTTTCATGGGTTCACCGGGGATTGAATTGCACCATAAAAATAGCTCATATGAATATAAAATTGAATGAGAAAAATCATTTAACAAGACGATTCCTATATATTTGCATGAGAATAAATTGTACAATACGATCAGCTATTGGATTCGAATGTAACCATAATCGGAGCCGGTGTGGTTGGGCTGGCGATCGCTGCAAAACTCTCCTGCCAGTGCAATTCGGTGTTTGTCATTGAAAGACACCGAAAATTCGGGCAGGAATCCAGCAGCAGGAACAGTGAAGTAATTCACTCGGGAATATATTATCCTCCAGGGTCACTGAAGGCAGGTCTGTGCGTTGATGGCAGGGAAAAATTATACCGTTATTGTGACCAGCATGAGATTGCATACAGGAAATGCGGAAAACTGATCGTGGCTACGGATAATTCTGAAGCGGAACGACTGGCGGCTATTCTCCGGGATGCGCATGCAAACGGTGTAACGGATGCGCGCATAGTAGATAAAACCGAGATACAAACACTTGAACCTCATATCCACGCTTTGAAGGGTATCTTTTTCCCATCAACCGGAATTTTGGACAGCCACACACTGATGAAACAGCTTGAGACCGATTCGGTTGTTCATGGAGTGAACTTTGTTTATCATGCAGAAGTTCTTGCATTACACCGGATCACAGGAGGATACGAAATTGTAATAAAGGATGCTGATGGAGAGAGGTTTACTTTTACTTCAGAAATGGTCGTGAATTCAGCCGGATTATCTGCTGCACAAATTGCCCATTCGGCTGGAGTACCTAAAAACACATACCGTATTCACTATTGGAAAGGGGAGTATTTCAGTGTCGTTAATGGAAAACACAAACTGGTGAACCGGTTAATTTACCCGCTGCCGGAAAAAGAGATCGTTGGGCTGGGGATTCATACAACGGTTGATCTGGATGGCCGGTTAAAGCTGGGGCCGAATGCCTTGTATCTGGAAAAGGGTGAAACAGATTATGCTGTTGACCCTGGCCATGCCATCCATTTTTACCACGTTGCCCGGAAATTCCTTCCGTTTCTTGAGGAACAGGATCTGTTGCCCGATCAGGCAGGAATACGACCTAAATTTCAAAAACCCGGAGATCCCGTAAAGGATTTCCTGATCAGAGAAGAGTCAGACAGAAACCTTCCGGGTCTGGTGAATCTCATAGGTATTGAATCACCCGGATTGACTGCCTGCATAAGTATTGCCGATTATGTTTCGGAGTTGCTTACTCCTTTCACCGGCACAGGGTAGTGATATACCGTTCCGAAGGATGCGTGTTCACGGTTTCAATACCTCGGCAATGGATTGGAGCAGTTCGCTTTTCGAGAACGGTTTTGTCAGGGTTTTGTCTGCACCAAAATATTCCGCTGTACGGAGATAATCATCGGGAAGGGAACGTCCACCGCCGGATATGGCGATGATCTTTACTTCCGGAGCATTTTTCTTCAGTTCAAGAATGGTTTCTAGCCCCTCCTTTTCCGGCATGATGATATCGGTAATGACCAGGTCAGGTTTTTCCTTTTCAAAAATTTTTATTCCTTCTGCGCCATCCAGGGCACTAAACACAGAATAACCTTCTCTTGTCACCATCTCGTGAAGCATCTCCCTGAATTGATTATCATCGTCAATAATCAATATTTTTGTCATATTATGAATCGAGTTTGTTTCTTTGCTTGTGCTTCGCCTTCTTCATATCAAAATTAACATTTGATTTCTAATAAACATAAACGAAGTTACTTCCCGTTGTTAACAGGCAGGTATACTGTAAATGTTGTCCCTTTATTTTCTTCAGATTGAACCGAAATGACACCGTTATGGTTTTTTATTATTCCATGAACCACAGACAGTCCCAAACCTGTCCCTATTCCCACCGGTTTTGTACTGAAGAAGGGTTCGAATATTTTCTTCATCGTCTTCTCATCCATTCCTGTACCGGTATCCGACACGGACAACCTGATATACTTTCCTTCCGTGAGATCCGGGTTTTTTTCAGCCAGCTGTTTGTCAATACGAATAGTATCGGCAGAAATGGTTAACAGGCCTCCTTTATCCTGCATCGCCTGGTTTGCATTGGTCAGCAGGTTAAGCATAACCTGTTGAATCTGTGAAGGATCCGCAAATATTGATGGGAAGGATCCATCGATATTTGTTTTGATTTTGATGTTTTCGCTTACCGTGGGATTGAACAGGGTGAGAGAATCCTTGATCAGGTTATGCATCTTAACCGGTTTGGGTTCGGGCTTAAAATCCCGGCTGAAAGTAAGAATCTGGTTTAACAGGTCTTTTGCACGCATCGAAGCCCTTCTCATGCGTATCAGGTAACTGTGGATTTTTTCACCGGAACCCGTTTCTTCCATAGCCATGTCATTGTATCCGAGGATCGTTCCCAATATGTTGTTAAAATCGTGTGCAATACCCCTGGCAAGGGTTCCAACGGTTTCCAGTTTTTGGGATTGGATGAGCTGAGTCTCCAACTGTAATTCTCTTGTTATATCCTGTTTAACAGCAACATAGTAAACTATTTCTCCTTCTTCACTGGTAATTGGGGAGATGGTTGCCCTCTCTTGATACAGAGCCCCGTTCTTCCGTTTGCTAACCATTTTCCCTTTCCACACTTTTCCCTGTTGAATGGTTTTCCATATTGTTTCATACAACTCCGGCACATGAATCCCCCCTTTTAATATGTTTAATTTCTGATTCAATGCTTCTTCCAGCGAATAGCCGGATATTTTTTCAAAAGCAGGATTGGCATACAACAGGTTACCCTCAGTATCTGTAATGGTAACCGTTTCAGCCATCTGTTCAATTACCGTGCTGAGTTTGGTTCTCTCCTCCTCAACTCTCTTCCGGATGATGATGCTCACCAACTGTTCAATCAGGTTGTTCATCCGTTCTATATCCTGATCTTTATAATTCTCAGTACTCAGGGTGATGATCATTCCCAACCGCTCATTGCCTGAATAGAGTGGAAAATTACAGACAAAATTCATATTCAGTAAGTTAACAATATCAGGAATGATTTTCAGTGTAGATTTCTTAGTAGAAAATTCAGTGATGAACGCATGAATTTCCTCCTTTTTCCCCAGGAGTTGGGGTTCTTTTCCGTTGACACACTGCATTAAAAGTCCGTCAGGCGGGGGCTTGACGATGTGTTTTCGAATGTCTTTTTGAACCCTTTTTTCGAGAATTTTAAGCACATCAGAGGACATGGACAGGTACTCTAAAAAGAGTGATTTCTTATCGTCAGTCAGCATGGCAAATCCGGTAATGTGGCAGGCGTAAAGATGCAAGATGGAATTGGCAAAATATTGAAATATCTGGTCGACATTCTTCCCCATATTTACCATGGCATTCATCGTATTGATAAGGGATAATTCCTCTGTTCGCTGTTTTATCTGCTGCTCGGCCCGCTTTTGTTCTGTGATGTCGGAAATCATACCAATGGTGTTGATAATTTTCCCCTCATCATTTCTAAGGGGAGAGACGCCAATATGACAATATTTTATGTCCCCGTTTTTCCTTATGTAGCGTTTTTCAAGAACGAAGTCCGGTATTTTTCCCTGAATTAACCGGCTAAAGTATTTTTTACTGTCAGCCTGGTCATCCGGGTGGGTGAACTGTATAAAATGCTTGTTGTGCAGCTCCTCAGCCGTGTAACCAAACAGCTCCTGGGTTGCTTGATTGGTTTGAATTAATTTCCCCTCGATTGTCGATAATAAAACCGCAAACTGTCCTTTTTCAAATATTGCCCTGAATTTCTCTTCACTTTCCTGTAAGGCTTTCTCGGCTCTGCGCAGGTCGGTGATATCATGGATTGTACCGATAAATTTGACCGGGTTATTTTGAGAATCACAAATCATTTCTGCTCTTGAATGCACATTGCGTTCTTCCCCGTCCGGTTTTATTATCCCGTGAAAAAAATCCACCGGTTGTTTCCTGGTGATAGAAGTTTGAAGAATGTCATCAATCCTTTTGCGGTCGCCAGCAGGTAGTTGGTTCAGGAAGGCATCCAGGTTTGGATCTGTATCATCAGGCTTCAATCCAAGAATGCGATAAGTTTCATCCGACCATTTGGTCCGGTTATTTGTCATATCCCATTCCAAGCTTCCAAAGGATGCAATGCGCTGGGCTTCTCTCAAGCTCTTCTCTTTCTGAATGATTTCATCTTCTGCTTTTTTTCGTTTGCTGATATCCCGCACGATGGCCTGGAGGTATATTTTTCCTTTAAGTTCAAGCTTGTTCAGGCTGACTTCGGCAAGGAAAGTTGTACCATCAAGTTTCATATGGGTCCACTCGAAACGGACATTTTTACCCGAGATCGCTTTTCTGATTTTTTTCTGTGCCGCTTCTGCTGTAGGTCTTCCATTCAACTGGAATTCAGGGGAGAACATGACTGGTGTTTTGCCAATGATATCTTCTCTTGAACAGCCGAACATCTCCAGGGTTGGGTTATTGCAGTCGATGAAATTATTATCATCCATCAGGAAGATGGCATCATTTGCGGTTTCAAAAAGTGCTTTATATTTATGTTCGCTTTCGATAAAATCCTCTTCGGCTTTTTTCCTGCGTATAACGGATGTTATTTGTGATCCGATATATTCTAAACGCCTGATATCGTTCCGGGAAAACGGTTCTGTTTTTGAGATGTTCAATATACCGACAGGTAGATCTTCTGATATCAGGGGAATGTTTAACAGGTGTTTCAGATTCAATATTCTGGCAATGGGGTTCACCAGTTTTAACTGCACCTTTGTTGCTGCAAACTCTTTGAGCAATTCCTTTATTTCTGCTCTGGAATTATAAAGAACAGGTCTTGCAGCTAAAATATCGGCCATGAATCTGCTTCCTGAATGCAATTTAGCTTTTACAGTATTAATCTTGAATCCGAGCAATTTTTCAATGTTGGCAATTACTCCCTCAGGAAGTGAAAACCGGGTTGGCAGGAGATATTTCTGGTCATCTGAAACGAGATAAATGGTGGCACCATAGCCGGAAAACATTCTTCTTGTGGATTCTGAGAGGATCAACAGAATATCAATAAGGCCCTTGCCTTCGTTTGCAGCCCGGTTGATTTCGTTTATAAGTCCCTGATCATCTGATTGTTGTCTATTTTTTTCTTCAATCGATATTCTTTCCAGGATGGAAGTGACCTGGGTTGAAAAGGCAATCAGGCGGTCAATTTCCTGCTTGTTGAATGTCCCTTTTCTGCCAGTGGAAAAGATACCCAGGGGTTTATCGCCTGAGAATAGAGGTATATTAAGCATAGAAGAGAGATTGAGAATCCGTACTGCAGTCGGGATCAATTTCTCATGATTGAAGGGAAGCTTGTGTTCCCCCATTAAATTCGCTACACCATTAACGTTATCGGTATAAAAAGGCTTTCCGGTTTTGAAGGTTTTCCAGTAAATGCTGGTATCAGAGGCTTGAATGGTGACGGATGGAATCTTTTTTCCTGCCAGTTTTTCAATCTTGAGGATATTTTTTTTCGCACTGCGGTTCATTTGAAGGACTAATTCATTCTGATCTTCGGAAAGGAGGTAAATTCCGGCACCAATGCTGTCAAACAGCTTTTCTGTCCGTTCCCACAGGATATTGAGGATGCTATCCAGTGTTTCACCGCGGTTCACCGCTTCATTCAGGTCATTGATCAGGACAAGGTCCATTGCATGTTGTCTGATTTCTTCCTCTGAAATATTTCGTTCTGTAATATCGAAGGTGTCGACAACAGTATGCGAAACCCTCCCCTTCTCGTCCTTGTATGGATAAAAGGTAACTTCAAAGAATCGTCTGCCATGTTTGGGTGTTTCAAACCATGCCTGGTAACGGACCTCGTTGTCAGAGAATGACTTATCAAGATTCGGTTTAATGTGCTTTTTAAAACTCTGGTCACCCCATATTTCCGAAAGGGCCTTTCCAATGATCTCCTCTTTGATGAGATTATGGGCGGTAGCAAAGGCATTATTAATCGCTTCATACGTATAGTTCCTGTCAATCAATGACATGAGAGACCTTGAGGTATTGATGATAAAATCATATTTTGTCCTGAGGTCTTCTGCTTTTTGCTTCAGCTCCTTTTCTTTAAACAACAGGATGGCTTTATGAATAGCGGACGGGAGCCGGTATAAATTCTCTTTCAGGATATAATCCGTTGCTCCACGCTTAATGGCTTCAACGGCAAGTTCTTCTCCGGCAACACCAGAAATAAGAATACAGGGAGTTAGCGGGCATTTCTTTTGAACATAATCGAGTGCTTTGAGCCCATCGTAGGGCGGAACATAATAATCGGCAATTACAATATCAAACTGTTCTTCAAGAAGCATCTTCTTAAATTGCTTTTCTGTGGTGGAGACGGTAAGCTGAAATTCCACCTTTTCAGCCTTAAGCTTGCTTTGGAGAACTTTGACATCTAAGGGATTGTCTTCAAGATACAGAACGTTTAATGGCTGCTCCATTCTTATCGAAAGGTTTGAAAGAGGTTTCGTTTTACAACCCTGTCAGAATAAGTATCCACTAACCGGACAGGAAGGAATACAACCTGACAAGATGCTTTGAAAATAGGTAAATTTAACGGGATAAAAAAGAATATTGGTCTGATCCAACGATTTTCTCAATCCATCCTTAACGCATTTGTGAACTCAGCCGATCAACGTTTTTTTTCAATTTGGCAACCATGGAAAGGAGATGATCCTCTGGCAGAACCGGATCCGGCAACTCGGCACTGATGTAATTAATGAACTTCCAGATCTCCTTGATCTCAGCAACAGGGACATCATAGGGTTCATAGATCGGATTCAGTGAGTAAAGGGCCAGTTTCTTATCCTCCTTTAAGCGGTTCTCAACAATTTTGAAAACAATTCCATCATCCAGGGTAAAAACAACATAGGCCTGTCCGGAAACCAGGTTATTCCAATCCTGAAGATACTCTCCGGTTATCCAGGAACCGTCCGTTATGGGCAGCATGGAATCCCCTTTGAGCTGAAAGGTTCTGTATTTCTTGCTTTTCGAAAGGAAAGGTAACTGGAACGTCGGAAGCTCCCTGATGAATTCAGGATCGGCAAAGCCGTTTTTATACCCTGCTTTTGCCTTTTCAGACACCAGTTCTATGTTTTCCTCGTTTTCCTTGTCCACCGTTGTGGCAAGTACCCGTAATTTGCTGCCCCTGATGTAGACATCAAATCCTTTTTCAAGCTGAGAGATCTGGAATTGAGAAAGTCCTTTGAGGTCGACTTTTACCAGGGTATCGATCGATATATTGAAATAGCGGGAAAAAGCGTCCAAAACGAAAAGATTGGGATAGGCAACCTCATTTTCGTAACCGCTCAGGGTCGATCGTTTCATTTTGAGGGCATGGGCAACCTCATCCTGAGTCCTGCCCCTGCGCTTCCGGAGAAGCTTGATGTTTGAACTGAAATACATGGCGTTTTTTGGTTTTTACGATTCTTATCAGTTTATCAATGTATAAATTATCAACTTTTTTACCCGGTACCTGAACCAGGGACCTCCTTTTCTCAAAACCAACTCTCATCCTCGAAAATCAATCGAATTTTCAGCAGCAAGCTCCTGATTTTCGGGACCACTCACCCACAGTGAAATATGCTCCTTCCCTGGTGAAATGTTTTCGTACCTCAAATTTCACAGGGCAGGCGTCGCATTTCACGTGGCAGGCTCTCACCACTCACCTCTTTTTTTACCCCGCAAAACTTCGCACTTACTGTCCACCTTCACGCTCTTCCCCTTTTACTACCGAAGGCCCGCCTGTCGCCTTATGGGAAGGGGAATTTTGTTGCTGTACACTAAAATTTTCTCAAAAAATCCTTGCACCATTCAATTGATTTGATTATATTATAATCATGATTTTGATTAAATACTAATCAAATATAGTCTATTTTTTTAATTATCAAAAATTTTCGGATTTTTTTGCTGAGCATGACGAACACAAACAGGAGCATCATCCACATTGATCTGGACACATTTTTCGTATCGGTTGAACGGTTGAAGAACAGTGCACTTGAGGGAAAGCCGGTCATTATTGGAGGCACATCAGACCGGGGCGTTGTTGCCTGTTGCAGTTATGAAGCGCGGCGGTTTGGAGTACGTTCTGCCATGCCCATGAAGCTGGCCAGGGGGTTATGTCCCGATGCCTTTGCGATCCGGGGTGATATGGAGCTTTACAGCAACTATTCCGATATGGTCACGGAGATCATTGCCGAAAAGGCTCCTGTTTA
>CAZTES010000018.1:1424-27718 GCA_964612275.1 uncultured Rikenellaceae bacterium | reverse complement strand
ATCATCGCCTCTGGGATCTGCTCCCCCTTCAAGGATTCCCCCTGGAACGACCAGGATAGCGTCCACTCGACCGATTGACCCTCTATTCTTAAAGGTATGTCCCATCTGTTGAAGTTCTGACAGGGTAACAGAATCCAATGCTGTCTCCTCCAGGGATACCAGGTCGGGAAGCCACTGGTGATGAAACCGGCCAGCTGTGACTGCTTCCTGCATGCCCATGCCATACTCTACAACATTCAGGATGGTTTGAAAAACCGATGTGATGATGGTGGATCCTCCGGGTGTGCCAACCACAAGAAACAATTCTTCATTCTTATCCAGGATAGTAGGTGTCATGCAGCTCAGCATTCGTTTGCCGGGCTGAACTGAATTCGCTTCCCCTCCAATCAGGCCGTAAACGTTGGGATATCCGGGTTTTACAGAGAAATCATCCATTTCATTGTTGAGGATAAAACCGGCTCCTTCAGCCACGATGCCGGAACCGTAACCGGAGTTTAATGTGGTGGTAACGGCCACGGCATTTCCTGAAGCATCTACGATTGAGAAGTGTGTTGTTTCCTCGCTCACATACACTACCGGTTCACCCGCTTTTATCTCCGTTGAAGGAGTAGCCCTCTCTTCAGAAAAATCAGCCATGCGATGGGTCAGGTAATCCTTATCAAGAAGCCCCTTCACTGGAACAGCAAAAAAGTCTGGATCTCCAAGGTATGAGGCACGATCAGCATAGACTCTTCTTTCCGCTTCGACCATCAGGTGAACAGACTTTGCTGAATTCCATCCCCACTCCTTTAACGGGTAGGATTCCACCATACCAAGCAGTTGCAGCAGGGCAATGCCTCCGCTGGAGGAGGGACCCATTGAGATCACCCGGTAATTTTTGTATTTTCCAATGAGGGGCTTTCTCCAGATAGCCTGGTACTCTTCCAGATCCTGATGGGTTATCCATCCTCCACCCCGCTCCATTTCCTGGACAATGCAGTCAGCAGTAATTCCTTTGTAAAAGCCATCCCGGCCATGATCCCTTACCCGTTCAAGGGTTTTTGCCAGTTCTTTCTGGATCAGCAGATCACCGGTATGCCATATTGAATCGTTCACGAAAGCAGGGGTATAACGATTCATCTCAAGAAATTTTTTCTTCACATGATTCAGGCTTTCAGCCTGTTTACGGGTTAATGGAAAACCGTTTGAAGCAAGGTCAATTGCCGGTTGTACCACTTCCCCGAACGAAAGGGTTCCATGTTTTTGATGCATGGCAATCATTCCGGCAACCGTTCCCGGCACACCAACGGCAAGGTAACTTCGCTGGCTCAATCCCTCAATCACTTCGCCCTGCTCATCTAGGTACATGTCCCGATGACCTTTAATCGGAGCTTTTTCCCTGAAATCCAGGGCATCTGTTGTACCGTCATTGAGCCGCAGGACCATGTATCCTCCCCCACCAATATTGCCCGCTGTCGGATAACAGACAGCCAATGCAAACTCAACTGCCACTGACGCATCGATGGCAGTTCCACCTTTTTGTAATACTTCCAATCCGATACGGGAAGCTTCAGGATGAGCAGTTACAACCATTCCATGCTCTGCTGTGACACCTCTTTTGCTCTCCGGTGTTTCACCGGATGAACAGGAAACAAAAAAGAGAAGCAGGGTAATCGCGATAAAATTGAATGATCTCATGTTTATTGTGTAAAAATTAATAATTTAGAAAACGCAAACAGGGGGCATCACCATGCCCGGACAAATATAGATTTTACCCACTCTACTTCCAAAAAATGTCTATCGTAAAATCGTTTTATTACTATAAAATTAATAACCGCAATAAAAATGAAAAAATCAATCCTCTTACAGAGGCTTTGTATGATATTCCTGGCTCTGTTCCTGGCTTCCGGAATACAAACTCCGGGACAATCTTCTAGAAAAGCGAAAAGTAAACCGGACGCGGATCGTATTGACCCTTCCGTTTTTGATAATCTCACATACCGGCACATCGGTCCTTTCAGAGGGGGGCGTTCTGCAGCGGTAGCGGGAGTACCCTTGCAACCCGGCACCTTTTACATGGGAGCCACCGGCGGGGGGGTATGGAAAACAACCGATTCAGGAGGAAGCTGGACAAACATCTCTGATGGCTACTTTGGGGGAACCATCGGGGCTATTGAGGTAAGCCTTTCCGATCCCAATGTCGTGTATGCCGGGGGTGGTGAGGTTACTGTCCGGGGGAATGTTTCTCATGGTTATGGCATCTGGAAATCGCTGGATGCAGGAGAGACATGGAACTATGTTGGTTTGAAAGAAGGACAGTATATTCCCAGGATCCGGGTCCATCCCGACAATCCTGATCTGGTGTATGCTGCTGTTCTCGGCCACCTGTTCGGGCCCAATCCTGAACGGGGAGTATACCGATCAGCAGACGGAGGTGAAACGTGGCAGAAGATACTCTTTGTCAGTGACGATGCAGGAGCCTGTGACCTGGTCCTTGATCCGGTGAATTCCAGGATCATCTACGCCTCCACCTGGAAAGTGCGGCGGACACCCTACAGCCTGGAAAGTGGAGGGGACGGATCCGGACTCTGGAAAAGTACGGACGGAGGAGATCACTGGACAAGCCTTACAGGAAACAACGGAATGCCGGAAGGAACCATAGGGATCATCGGTATTACCGTCTCCCCGGTTAATCATAAACGGCTGTGGGCTTTGGTTGAAGCGGCAGAGGGTGGACTGTTCCGGTCGGAGGATGCCGGAGAAACCTGGACCCGGGTTAACGATGACAGGAACCTGCGGCAAAGGGCATGGTACTATACCCGCGTTTATGCAGACAGTGAATTCGAGGATATGGTGTATGTGTTGAATGTCGGTTTTCATCGTTCGAAGGATGGTGGAAAAACGTTTGAACGAATCAGAACTCCACACGGAGATCATCACGATCTGTGGATATCCCCGCTGGATCATAATACCATGATCGTTGGTGACGACGGAGGCGGACAGGTGAGCCATGATGGAGGAGCGAGCTGGTCAACGATGATGAATCAGCCCACGGCACAATTTTACCGTGTCGTTGCCGATAATCATTTCCCCTACAGGATCTATGCTGCCCAGCAGGACAATTCAACTGTCCGGATCCCGCACCGATCCACCAGCCGGTCGGGCATAACGGAGGATGACTGGGAATCTACGGCTGGTGGGGAAAGCGGACACATTGCACCCGATCCGAAGGATCCGGAGATCGTCTATGGAGGATCGTATGGCGGATACCTGGTCCGGCAGAATCACCGGACCGGTCAGGTTCGTGCGATCGATGTATGGCCCGATAACCCCATGGGCTGGGGCGCAAAAGAGCTGACATACCGGTTCCAGTGGAACTACCCCATCCTTTTTTCCATGCACGATCCAAACACACTCTACTGTGCTGCCAATGTATTGTTCAGGACAACCAATGAAGGCCAGAGCTGGGAAGAGATCAGTCCCGACCTGACCCGGAATGATCCATCCAAAATGGGTCCTTCGGGTGGTCCGATAACCAAGGATAATACCAGCGTGGAGTACTACGGAACAATCTTCGCTGTAACTGAATCAATGCACGACCCCCGTGTGATCTGGACCGGATCAGATGATGGATTGATCCATATCACAACCAATGGTGGGCAGTCGTGGAAGAACGTCACCCCTGCCCCATCCATTATGCCGGAATGGACCATGATCAACAGCATTGAACCCCATCCGTTTGAAAAAGGCGGACTCTATGTCGCGGCTACTTCATACAAATCGGATGATTTCATGCCATACCTATACAAAACAACCGATTACGGTGAAACCTGGACCAAAATTACCAGCGGGATCGAACCGACTCACTTCACCCGCGTGATCCGGGCTGATCCCGATTACAAAGGCTTATTGTATGCCGGAACAGAGAGTGGAATGTACATTTCGTTTAACGATGGGAAAAGCTGGGATGACTTTAATCTCAACCTTCCAACCGTTCCGATTACCGATCTCTGCATAAAAAACCAGGACCTGATCATAGCTACACAGGGAAGAAGTCTATGGGTATTTGATGATCTTACCCTTCTGCACCAGCTCGCAGAAGCTTCACTAACCGGTAAATATCAGCTGTTTCAGCCACGGGATGCATTCATTTTACGGGCAGGCAGGGGTGGCCGCGGTACAGGGGAGAACCCACCCAACGGACCGGTGATCCCTTTTTTCCTGAAAGAGAAACCGGATTCAAGCCGCGTGATCGCACTGAAAATCCTGGAAAATAATGGAAACCTGATCAGAAGCTTCAGAAGCAACCTGGGTAACAGAAGGCTGGAAGGACACCTTCCGCTGGGCAATCTGGAAGTAAAGCAGGGAATAAACCGGTTTGCATGGGAGATGGACTACCCCGGATCAAAGCGGTTCAATGGACTGATCATGTGGGGAGGAGGGACCTCCGGTCCTGTTGCACCCCCGGGTAAATACATTGCCAGGCTGGTAGTCGGGAAAGACTCTTCCGACGTGAGCTTTACTTTGAAAAAAGATCCTCGATCTGAATCCACGGATGAAGACCTTCGTAAAAAATTTGAATTCCTGATCGAAACCAGGGATAAACTCTCGGAAACCCACCAGTGCATTATCGATATCCGGTCATTCCGCAGTGCGCTGAATGCATTGAATAGAAAAATTGATCCGGAAAAACAGAAAGAACTGAGTGACCTGATCAAAACAATTAACCGCGAGATGAAAGCGATTGAGGAAGCCCTGTATCAAACCAAAAACAGGAGCTCCCAGGATCCGTTGAACTATCCGATACGCCTGAACAATAAACTGGCTGCTCTGTCAGGAACAGTATCCATGGGAAACTATGCCCCAACTGACCAGGCTTACAAAGTAAAGGAAGAGATTACAGCCCAGATCGACCAGCAACTTCAGAAATTCTACCGGATTAAAGCCGAAGAGCTGTCCAGACTAAATGAGATGGCGCTGGAGCTGAAGATCCCTGCGGTGAAGATTGAGTGAAGAATGTTGATTGTTAATTGTTAATTGTTGATTGTTAATTGTTAATTGTTAATTGTTATAAGTTATTGGTTATAAGTTATATGTTGATCCGTGATTACTCTTTTTATGGCGAACGCAGTAAGTTAATAGTAATTCGGTTGTCATTCGATGGTTACTCGTCACTCCTCACTCCGGCAAAATGCTTCATAAACTGCATGCGGAAGTAGGCTGCGGGATCATCCGCATCCGTATGGCTCATTTTTCCCCGGAAATCGTCGATCGATTTGAATTGTTTCTGATCCATCCACTGACCGATTTCATCGAGTATTTTACCGATCTGTTCCTTCCCATTCCGGTAAAGGGTTGAAGCAACCTGCACGGCATTCGCACCGGCAAGCAACAATTTAATTGCAGCTTCCCCATCATGTATTCCGGTTGAGGCAGCCAAATCACACTCCACACGTTTGGCCATGATCCCGATCCATCGCAGCGGCATGGATATTTCTTCGGGGTGACTGAGAACATTCGTGGATAGAACCTTCATGTTGTCAATATCAATATCGGGACTGTAAAACCGGTTGAACAACACGATTCCGGCAATCCCTGTTGCAGACAGGCGCTGGATAAGTGATGCTAAATTCGATGAATAATAACTTATTTTCAGCGCCATCGGGAGGGAAACCTGTTTTTTCACCTCGTCCACAATATCGAAATAGAGTTTCTCATTCTCTTCAACTGATGAATTAAGGTTAGACGGCAGAACAAATACATTCAGTTCCAGTCCGTCTGCCCCTGCATCCTGGAGTGTCGAAGCATAGTAGGGCCATTTCGAAGCAGTGACACAGTTTATGCTGGCTATAACGGGCATGGAGACCTCCTGTTTGCAATCGCGGATCAGTTTCAGGTAGTTGGTCAATGTATCCTCCACGTCATAGGTATCATAGAAATCAAGTGTCTCCGGGTAGAGAAAGCTCTCTTTACTCATCCGTTGAAGGTCCTTTTCCAGTTCAATCCGGATCTCCTCTTCAAAGAGTGATTTCAGGATCACCGCCCCTGCCCCGTTCTCCTCCAGTTCTTTTATATCCTTCAGTGAATTGGTTAAACCTGAACTTCCGGCAATGATGGGGTTCTTCAGTTTCAAACCCATGTAGGTTGTTGATAGATTTGCCATGTTTTTATGTTTTAGAATGAATTTTGTTTGCAGAGCGTCCGGGTAAAGGTAAAAAAAAGAGAATGATCAGATGAAGTAATCGTACGGTTTGACCTCCTTTCTGTAAAGGTTTTCATTCATCTTGATAACCGTAAGGTAAAATTTAACCTAAATTTAACATTAGAGTGTAGCTTGAAGTACGATATATTATAATTTTGCCAGTGATAATTTTGATACCATGGAAAATCTGTACATCATCATTATTGGATTGTTGTTTATACTGGCAATTTCTGACCTGATTGTCGGAGTGAGCAATGATGCTGTAAACTTCCTGAATTCTGCCATCGGATCCAAGGCGGCGCCGTTTCGTGTGATCATGATTATCGCAGCGTTGGGAATCCTGGTTGGTGCCACCTTCTCCAGTGGGATGATGGAGGTTGCCCGGAAAGGGATCTTTCATCCGAATCAGTTTTTCTTCAGTGAGATCATCATCATCTTCCTGGCTGTTATGCTGACCGACATCCTATTGCTGGACCTCTTTAACACGTTCGGTTTACCCACATCAACAACCGTCTCCATTGTGTTTGAGCTGCTGGGTGCAGCCATTGCCATATCCATCATTAAGATTTCCAGTGCAACCGGTGAAGGAGCATTGCTTGGTACCTACATTAACTCCGGGAAAGCCCTTGCCATCATTTCGGGGATCCTGTTATCCGTGATCATTGCGTTTTCTGTTGGTTCCATCATTCAATACATTGCCCGGATCATCTTTTCCTTTGACTTCGAAAAGCCCCTGAAATATTTTGGCGCCGCATGGGGTGGTATTGCCATCACCGCCATCACCTATTTTATTCTGATCAAGGGAGCGAAAGGTTCATCCTTCATCACAGACAGCACGCTGGAATGGATCATGTCCCATACCGGCATGATCATCGTATTCAGTTTTATCGGCTGGACCCTAATCCTCCAGGTTGTTTCCTGGATTTTCCGGTTCAATATCCTTAAGTTTATCGTTTTGGTAGGAACATTCTCGCTGGCCATGGCTTTTGCAGGGAACGACCTGGTTAATTTCATCGGTGTACCGCTTGCCGGGTTTGAATCCTATAAGGCATTCATGGCATCCGGGGTGACGGACGCCGCCCAATATTCCATGGAAGCTTTGCAGGCACAGGTAAATACACCCACCTCCTTTCTTCTGATTGCCGGGCTGATCATGGTGGTTGCACTCTGGTTGTCAAAAAAAGCACGGTCTGTAACCAAGACGGAGATAGACCTGGCACGGCAGGATGAAGGAACAGAACGGTTCACTTCATCCGGCCTGGCAAGATCCCTGGTGAGGGTAGCTATCGGCACAAGCAGTTTCTTAAAAAAGATGCTACCCGCAGCTTTTTTTGAAAAGATCAATCATCGGTTTGACCGGACGATCTATGAGCAGAAAAAGATGGAGAAGTCCATCTCCTTTGACCTGGTCAGAGCAACGGTAAACCTGACTGTCGCCAGTATCTTAATTGCTATTGGCACATCTCTGAAGCTTCCGTTATCCACTACTTATGTAACCTTTATGGTAGCCATGGGGACATCGCTGGCTGACCGTGCATGGGGCAGGGAAAGCGGAGTATACCGTATTTCCGGTGTCATTACAGTAATTGGAGGCTGGTTTTTCACTGCCCTCAGTGCATTCACGATCTCCTTCGTTATCGCTCTTGTCATTCACTGGTTCGGATTCGTAGGAATACTGGTTATTGTTGCCCTTGTCATTGCCACCGTAATTCACTCATTCCGGGTTCATAGAAAACGGAGCAAAGAAAAAGTTGAGCAAGCCGAGATAGAAAAAGTAATATTGAATGGAGAGGATGTACTGGATAAATGTAAGCAGAATGTCCTGAGTATTCTTATTTCCGCTTCTAAAATGTATTATGTGGTTATCGATGGTTTTTTAAAAGAGAAACGAAAAACATTGAAGAAGGGTCTGAAAGAAATCAAGGGTTTGAACCAGCGCACCAAGGATTTAAAGGATGATGTTACCCTGACCTTGAAGAAACTGGATGAAGAATCGGAGGAAGCCGGTCCCTATTATGTTCAGGTTCTCGATTACCTGAGGGAAGCTGCACATTGCCTTAACTTTTTAACCGATCCGTTATTTCAGCATGTCGACAACAACCATCCACCGCTGAACGATCCTCAAAAAACCGATCTTTCCCAGCTGAATGAAGAAATATCAACATTTTACAGTTACATTTTCAACATGGTAAAGCAGGATAAGTATGATCAGTTGCAGGAGATCCTGGACCAACAGCACAGCATCCTTGAGCTGATCGCAAAAATGAGAAAAAGAATGGTAAAACGGTTAAAAAAAGGAGAGGTCGGGACAAAGATCAGTATTGTCTATTTCAATACCCTAAGCGAGACGAAGAACCTGATCCTGCATACCGTAAACATTGTAAAAGCGCAGCGTGATTTTGTTCATGCAACATACCATCTGGTTCACTGAGAACGGCTTTCTTTTTACTTGAAAAGTTAGTTAGTGAGGGTCTTTCACACCGATTTCAGATTGGTGGAACAAGCTCTTTTCAATCCACGAATTTGTATCCAACCCCTTTTATTGTTTTGATGTGTTCCTCACCGATCTTTTCCCTCAGTTTCCGGATATGAACGTCTATGGTCCGGTTACCAACCACAACATCGTCTCCCCATACATTATGAAAGATTTCTTCTCTTGTATAAACCTTATCAGGTCTTGATATCAGGAGTGCAAGCAATTCAAACTCCTTCCTGGGCAGGGTAAGCTCTTCATCTTGTTTCAGCACCAGAAACCGTTCCCGGTCAAGCACCAGGTCTTCAGATGCGATAAGGAGCTCTGCGGATTCGACGGTAGTGGATGAAGTGAACTCATATCGTTTCAGCAAAGCCCTGATCCTGCTGATCAAAACTTTTGGCTTGATGGGTTTGATGATGTAATCATCCCCTCCGGCTTCAAACCCGGCAATCTGGGAGTAATCCTCTCCCCTGGCTGTCAAAAACGCAATCACGGTATTCTCCAATCCGCGCAGCTCCCGGATCTCTTCACAGGTTTCTATACCATCCATCTCGGGCATCATGACATCCAGGAGGATCAACTGCGGAAGGTATTTCCTGGCCATTTCAATTCCATCCCTGCCGTTCCGTGCTGTTAACACTTCATACCCCTCCTTTTTCAGGTTATAGGAGATGAATTCAAGGATATCCTTTTCATCATCAACAAGCAGAATCTTATATGCTGCGGATTCCATAATGTGGAAAATAATAATGTGATAAACAGATTACGTAAAATAAGTCAATTACATTCATTCAAATGGTAAAAAATCGTTACCAGGGGCTACAAATTAACCTAAAATTAAGATAATGTTAATATAACCACCTGCCTACATTCTCTGAATTGAATTTTCTTTGCACAATTTGTACATCACCGGAGGATAGTCTGCAATTTAATATTTATCATTGTAGAACAACCCAAAATACATTGTTAAATTTGAAACAGATACTTCCTCAATATATTTTAATTATGTTTTGGAATGTAGATAATTTAGCCATGTTTAGAAACCGTTATAACCCTTTAATTTTTTTCCTTCTTATTTTGATTTCCCAGCCTCTTTTCTCACAGAGTGCTGACTCGTCTGATTTTATGCCTTATGGATCACCAATTATGCGGATTTACAGTAATTTCCATACCGGATTTACAGGGAGTGAACTAAAATCGGGGATAGAGGTATAAAGAGCATACCTGGGGTATAAATATTTCTTAAGTGAAAAGATAATAGCCATAATAAAGTTGGATATCGGTTCTTCGAAAGATACAGAACCCACTTCCAGCTTGAAGCGTTATGCCTATTTTAAAAGTGCATCAATTAATTATTCAAGCGAATGAATTCATAACAATCGACCTGAGTTTTATGAATGGTGAAGGATACCAGTCAGTCCAATTAGATAATGCATATGAAACCGGTTTTGGAATTAGCCTCTATCCATTGAAAAAATGGACGATTCGTGCATTTGTTGATTATTATGAGAAGGAAGAAATAGAAAATACTTATGGAGCATTTATCGGTTACAAATCGGACAGGTTAATTTTTGGTGGAGAGTTCAATTATCAGAGGAACTTTAACTTCAAAGATGAAAACAACTCATGGGGTATATCAGGGTATGCTTCCTATAACATAACAAAGAAATTCGAAATTTTTGGGAGATATGATTATATCTCTACCAATGTATTGCCAAATGAGTTATATAGCTGGAACTGGGAAAAGGATGGCAATAAAATTTTAGCCGGAGTACAATTTAAACCGGTTGATAAGCTTAAAATTGCAGTGGATTACCAGAGCTGGATCCCCTATTATTTAAGCCTGGATTCAGAGCACTTCCTTTACCTGAATTTCGAGTTCAATCTCTGATAATAATCTTGTTCCCTGTCCGGTACAATCTCGGAAATTTCCCAAAAACAGGGCAATATCATTCTCAATTTACTGATGCTGAGGTCTCAGCAAATCATTGATGGTTTTTACCGGATTGAACGTTTCAATCGGTACCTCAACAAACAGGGTATTCCAGTCCGACATGGCGCCATTCCACAAACCGGGCAGCTCCAGTGCTTTCAGATCGCGTCCATCCTTTGACTTCTTCGAAATGAAGCCGGTTTTGGGATCCCTGAAATGCAACAGGTTGAATTTCTCTCCCCGGTAATCCCTGACTCCGCAAACCAGGTCGACCGGATTGAAATGGGTAGCCTGCAGAAACTTATTTTTCTGATCCTCGTTCTCAAAATCGATCTGGGAGCTCTCAACGACCTGCAGCGATACGGTACCATCTGCATTTCTTGCCCAGAAGGGACCTCCCCCGGGTTCCCCTTCATTCCTGACCATACCGCATACACGAACCGGGCGGTTCAGTTTATTGCGGAAATATTCCCGCTTTTCACTTCCGCTCAAATGTTCCAAACCTATCGGTGGCATAACACACAACTCCTGTTCAAGGAATCTGCCAATCTCATCCATTGTTTTTTCATCACCAGTCTCCTTTTCATCCAGGTATTGCAGGTAAGAAAAAATCCTTTCCTGGTATTCGATCAGGATACCGGCAAGGACTTTTTTGTAGAGGATGGTGGTATCTTTCAACCAGTCAGGCACCACATTATCGATGTTCTTAATAAAAATAATATCGGCATCTATCTCATCCAGGTTCTCCAGCAGGGCACCGTGTCCTCCTGGACGAAAAAGAATGGAACCATCGTTGTCGCGAAAGGGCTGATTATCCAGATCAACCGCAATGGTATCCGTAGATGATTTCTGAACGGAGTAATCCATATGAAACCTTACACCAAGCCATTTCTCATAACGAAAATGTGTTTCTTCAAACCTTTTTTTAAAACCCTTCATGTGTTCCGGGGATACGGTAAGGTGGATGTTGACTGAATTGTCTTTGTTTCTGGCATAACCTGCCCCTTCAACCATGTGCTCCTCAAGGGAAGTTCTGGCACCATCAGGGTAGTCATGGAATTTTATCAGGCCTTTCGGTAATGAGCCGATTGCCAGTCCCTTTTCAAAAAGAACATCCTCCAGCAGTTCAATTTTCCTTGTAACGGAGAGTTCATTTTCGAGTTCTTCATTCCGTCTCCTGTAGAGTTCTTTTAAATCCTGATAAAAAGCAAAGGATCCCAGTTTATCGAAGAACTGTTTGACCGGTTGTAACTCTTTCTTAGTCAAACACTCTTCAACATTATCCGGATGTGATTTCAGGTAATGGTAACATTCGTAGAGCGATTTGAACATCCGGGTGGCAGCACCCGAAGCCGGTACAAATTTAATGACCCGTAAACCGGGTAATGCTTCCCCGTACCGGTTAGCATAAGCATTCAGGTCTGAATCACTTACTGCCATTATCCCATCCTGTAGAAGAGCCGGTTTGGAGAGCGAGAGGGAAGGAAATCCTTTTCGAAAGCTGTTTAGCTGTCCTTCTATTTCAGTGAGTTCAATACCTTTTTCAGCAAACTGGGATTTGTCTTTTTCTGAAAACATGGACGCTATTTTATGGTCAATATATATGGTACCTTACGGTTCCGGTTGGTCAACTCCTTAAAACCTTTTCAGCATATTGTCTACCGGCATGGAATGCTTCAATATTGATTCTGACCACCTCCTCCCCTTTCCGCCGGAATATCTGATCAATTCCATTCTCAAAGCTTTCCGGACGGAGATCGATGAATGGAGATGCAGCTCCCAGAATCACCATGTTGGATGACCGGGCGGATCCGATATCTTTTGCCAGTTGATCGGCATTGATGATGAGATGGTTTGGCAGCTTTTCAATCTCCTGAATCACTTTCTCCATATCCGGATAGTCCGGGATATTGACATAGGGAGTGGAATTGGTAACAAGCGATCCGTTTTTAGAGAGGTACGGGAGGTACCTTAATGATTCCATGGGTTCGACGGAGAGGATCAGGTCAGCCTTCCCCAGGGGAATAAGGTCACTGTCGATCTCTCTGTCCGAAAGCCGCAGGTGGGACTGAACCGCTCCTCCCCGCTGGCTCATGCCATGAACTTCAGCCTGTTTTAGTATCACTTTTTGATACAGGGCAGCCAGACCAATGGAGGCTGCTATGGTCAGGATCCCCTGTCCTCCTACGCCTGCAAGTATTATATCATTCTTCATAAGAAATATGGTTATTCAGTTCTCAGTTCTCACCTGCCTGCTGGCAGGCAGAGTTCCTGGTTTCTGGTTTCTTGTTTCTGGTTCCTGGTTTCTGGTTCCTGGTTTCTGGTTTCTGGTTCCTGGTTTCTGGTTTCTGGTTTCTTGTTCCCTGGAAATAATGCGTTGCTTATCAACTGATTTACTCATCAACATCTGAATACTATTTCGCTAGTAACTTTTGCCGAAGCTCCAAAGGCCATCTTCCCGCCATACTTGCCGGAAGGCAGTAGTTACGACTGAGGTACCGGCAAACTCCCCTCTCACCCTCTCATTTTCTCACCACTCACTTCTCATAACTCACCTTCTTCCTTCTTCTCGCTCTTTGCTTTCTTCTTCTTTCGTAATGCTGTCTGTATACATTCCCGTTGGGCAAGGATAACCGAGACGCCCTGATATTCAAGCTCTTTCTTTATGATGCCAACATTCTTTTCATGTTCTTTTTTCAGGGGATAAATTACCCTGATATGATCCGGTTCAACCCCTAAGCCCTTGCATATGCTTTCCAGCCGGCCAGTTGCAGATGATTTTTGTCCTCCTGTCATGCCGGTGGTTGAATTGTCGGAAATAATAATGGTAACCGCTGAATTTTTGTTCACGGCATCCAGGAGGCCGGTCATTCCGGAATGGGTAAAGGTTGAATCTCCGATCACTGCAACACTGGGTACTAATCCGGCATCTGCTGCTCCTACGGCCATGGTTACCGAAGCCCCCATATCCACACATGAATTGATTGCATTGAATGGTGGCAGAGCCCCCAGGGTATAACATCCAATATCTGAAAAGACTTTACCCTTTCCATATTTTTCAAGGGATTCGTTAAGGGCATTAAAAACATCTGCATGGCTGCATCCCTTGCAGAGAGCTGGTGGTCGTTTCATCACCAGTTCAGGAACAGGGATAACGGCCTCCTGTTTTATTCCGAGTGCGGCAGCAACAAGGGCTGGTGTAAGTTCCCCATCCCTGGGGATTGTCCCATCCAATCTTCCCTTAACCGGAATTCCCCTGCCCTGCAATCCAACCAGCATCTCCTCAATAAACGGATATCCCTCCTCCAGAACAAGGAGGGTCGAACAGGAATCAATCATTTTTTTAATCTTTTTTCCGGGTGCCGGGTAATGGGATAACTTCAGCACCGGATAGGGAATGTCACGATCCGGAAAATTTTCCATCAGGTAGTTATGGGCAATACCGCAGGCAATAATTCCCATGTTTTTCTCTTTTCCTTCCCTGTAGAGATTAAAGGAGGAATGCTCAGCCTCCTCCCCGATATTGGATTGCATGGAAAGCAGCCCTTTATAGCGCATCCTGGCAATGGATGGCAGGAGGACGAACTGTGTAGGATCTTTGGGCAGGACCAGGTTGTTCTCTGCTCTTCGCGATTTCAGGATTACTCCAGCTCTTGAATGGGATAACCGGGTGGTGATGCGCAGTAATACCGGCACATTGTATTTTTCTGATAATTCGTAGCCCAGGTGTGTCATATCATATGCTTCCTGCTGATTCGCCGGTTCCAGTACTGGGATCATTGCAAACTTTCCGAAAAAGCGGGAATCCTGTTCATTCTGGGATGAATGCATCGACGGATCATCTGCTACGACGATAAGCAATCCTCCATTCACACCGGTTATCGCGGAATTAATAAACGGATCAGCGGCTACATTGAGCCCGACATGTTTCATGCACACCATAGCCCGCTTCCCGGCATAGGACATGCCCAGGGAAGCTTCCATGGCAGTTTTTTCATTGGCGGACCATTCCCGGTGAATACCCCTCTCCGCTGCCTCTTTGGAAGATTGGACATATTCCATAATCTCTGTGGAGGGTGTTCCAGGGTAAGCATAAATGCCGGAAATTCCTGCATCAAGTCCCCCCTGTGCTATGGCCTCATCACCCAAAAGCATCAATTTTTTCATTGCAAGTAAAAGGTTATCCTGTTTCAACATTTTAAAAATAGGAAGTTTTTTGAAGATATGGGAAAAGGGTGGTATGTTTTATGGCGATTATCCATTGTATTTTGGTGAATCGTTAAAAGGAGGGAAGATAATGGTTAAAAGTTATGCCATAGGCATCCCTTACGGGATAAGTTGATCCGCCGACTCCGTCTGACGACGGATATGGCGGACACAGTAAGTTGATAAGGAGGACTTTGTGCCGCAGGCCTGACTGCCGCCAGGCAGGCGGGGGTGGACGTTGAATAGTGATCCAGTTCTATGAGATGATCGTAACCGTTATCTTCCGTCTTCCTCCATGGTTTCTGAACTCGCAAAGATAAATCCCCTGCCAGTCACCCAGATTAAGCCGGTGGTTTGATATTGGAATGGTGACACTCTGACCAATCAGTGATGATTTAAGGTGTGCAGGCATATCATCTGCTCCCTCCACAACATGGGTATAGCCCGGATGGTTTTCCGGAACAAGGTCGTTCATGAATGTTTCAAAATCATTTCTTACAGAAGGATCAGCATTTTCATTAATGGTCAAACCCGCAGAAGTATGGTTTATGAAAAGGTTGACTATTCCATTTTCCGGTAAATCGGTCAGTTCACTTTCAATTACCGGTGTAATAAGGTGATACCCTCTTTTGTATTCAGGAAGCAGAATATTCGTTTGTCTGGCCATGGAATGTTAAAAATGCATAAAATTTGCTATGATGAGACAAAAATAAGGTAAATTGCGCATTCCTTTGAAAGGAGTTGAAGGATTTATTTACCATGTCTCCCTGAGTTTTGGAAAACCTCTTTGTGATTAAACATAAACTGATAAAAACTGCTATTGTGTTTTCCTGCTTGCTGGTTTCTGCATCCTGCATAGCCGATGGCCAGGAGAGGCAATACATCCAGTTTTCCGGATTTGTCATGAATGAAGAATCGGAACCCCTGCCCTACGTTCACATTATTTCCATGCAAACAAGACGGGGGACCATCAGTGACCGGAGCGGGATCTTTTCTATCATAACCGAACCGCAGGATACCATCATCTTTTCATCGGTTGGATACAAATTGACTTATTTTGAAATGCCTGCTCTGATCCTCGATTATCATTACAACCATGATGTCATCATGGAACGGGATACCATTTTACTGGAGGAGGTAGTCGTTTTCCCCTGGCCTACCTATGAGGAGTTTAAAGAGGCATTTTTGAGTCTTGAATTGCCGGAGAATGATTATGATTTTGCCATCAGAAACCTGGCGATCATCCAGGCCCAGATCGAAGGAAATGAAATACCCTCACCCGGGGTAGCCTACAAACAGGTGATGGAGAAGCAACTTTTGCAGAACTATACCTATGGACAATACCCGATTAACAACCTGCTAAATCCGGTAGCCTGGGCAAGGTTTTTTGACGCCCTCAAGCGGGGAAAGCTCAAGATACAGAGGCCGGAAAAAAAGGATAAGGATAGATGAGTGAGATAAAATTTTGCAGTCGAACTCATCCTGAGATCCGCCTAAGCGGATCGATAGGATCTTTTCTCAGTGATTAAAATTTTAGTGTTAAATGTTAATTGTCAATTGTTAACTGTCCCTGCACTTCGAAAGTTTCCACCATTAGCATCTTCTCACCATGACTATACAATTTTGCACGAAATTTTGAGTTTATCAAGTGTTACTATTGCGGTTTCCTGATGAGAAAAAAATGGAAGATACTCCTCTCATTCAGCCTTTCACTGATTTTTATCCAGGCGATTGCTCAGGAGAATGCTGTTCTTACCGGGAAAATAACTAACCAGGAACAAAATCCACTTGTTTCAGTCAACGTATCTGTTTCGGGCACCACAACAGGAACTACATCCGATGAGGAGGGAGTTTATGTACTTGAGTTGCCTCCCAACAGGAGTTACACCCTATTGTTTTCCATGTTGGGTTACGAATCCCGGGAAGTACTCATCACCCTGAATCCTGATGAAGTCAGGGTATTGAATATTAGCCTGGCGGTTTCTGTTGAAGAGTTAAGGGAGGTTCAGGTAACGGGTGAGCGGGAAAGAACGGAAAATTTCATTCAGCTGGACCTTAAAGATCTTAAAATGCTTCCCTCCGTTACGGGAGATATTGAATCCGCTCTGAAAACTTTGCCGGGTGTTTCATCCAATACGGAATTGAGCTCACAATACTCAGTCAGGGGAGGGAATTACGATGAAAATCTTGTATATGTCAACGAGATTGAAATTTACAGGCCATTCCTCATACGGTCAGGGCAGCAGGAAGGGCTCAGTTTTGTCAACTCGAACATGGTCTCTTCCCTGCATTTTTCTGCCGGGGGTTTTGATGCTACCTATGGGGATAAAATGTCCTCCGTACTGGATATTACGTATCGGCAACCGCAAGCTTTCGGGGGAAATATTTCTGCCAGCCTGCTGGGGGGAGCTCTTTATCTGGAAGGCATTTCAAAAAACAACCGCTTCACCCACGCTACAGGAATTCGCTATAAATCAACCCGTTATCTCCTGAATTCATTCGATACAGAGGGGGATTATAATCCTGTTTTTACCGATTTCCAAACCTTCCTGACGTACGATCTGTCGAAAAAATGGGAGATTAGTTTCCTTGGCAATTATGCCAACAACAAATACGAATTCACTCCACAGGACCGAAGAACCTCGTTCGGGACAATCACTGATGCCATCCAGCTTTTCGTTTTATATGACGGACAGGAAGTGGATAAATTTACTACCTGGCAAGCTGCCTTTTCAGCAAAATACCAGCCATCGGAAAGCGTTCGGTTATCGTTCATTGCATCCACCTTCCATACCAGTGAAGAGGAGACCCTGGATATCCAGGGGCGGTATTCTCTCAATGCGCTGGATAAGGAGATTGGCTCAGAAAACCTGGGGGATAGCATCATGAACATCGGTATCGGGAGGTTTATCGATCATGCCAGGAATTTCCTGGATGCCACCGTCATTTCCGGAATCCATAAAGGGAGCTTCACTGGGGATAACCATCACTTGAAATGGGGGGCGGGTTACCGGCACGAAAAAATTGATGACCGTTTGAATGAATGGGCCTTTATCGACTCAGCAGGATTTTCAATCCCCTATTCTGATAGCCGGGTAAAGCTTGCGGACAGCAAATGGAGCCAGAACAGGTTGCAATCCAACAGGATCACTGCCTACATCCAGGATCGATACAAACTCCCTTTTGATTCACTTGACATGAGTGTGACCGCCGGGATCCGCATCAATTACTGGGATTTCAACCGGCAGCTGCTGATAAGCCCCCGGTTAATCATCACCTATTGGCCCGAATGGAAGCGGGATGTGGCACTCCATTTCTCAGCAGGTTATTATTATCAGCCGCCTTTCTATAAAGAGATCCGTGATCCGCAGGGTAACGTTAACCGGGATGTCAAAGCCCAGAAATCGATCCACCTGCTCCTTGGGGGAGAACTCAACTTTACGGCATGGGAGCGCCCGTTTAAATTTACTACAGACATCTTCTACAAACGAATGACAGACCTGATTCCCTATAAGGTTGATAATGTACGGATCGATTATGCCGGGGCAAACATGGCGGATGGTTATGCAGCCGGTATTGATATGAAGATCAATGGTGAATTTGTCGCCGGAGTTGAATCATGGGCCAGCCTGTCATTCATGCAAACCAGGGAAAATATCGCCGGTGACTTCTATTTCAATGAAGAGGGAGAGAGGATTGAACCGGGATACTATCCTCGTCCCACGGACCAGCTGGTCAATTTCGGTCTTTTTTTCCAGGATTACTTTCCCAATAATCCAACCTATAAAGTACACCTCACACTCCTTTTTGGCTCCGGTCTGCCTGCTTCATCACCCTATTCCGACAGGTATGACGAGATCTTCAGAATGCCGGCTTACAGAAGAGTAGATCTCGGGTTTTCAAAGGTGATATCAAATACAGGCTACTCAGGGAACAGCAGAAGTTTTCTCAAAACCTATGAAAGCATCTGGATTGGTCTGGAGGTGTTTAACCTGTTTGATATCAACAATACCATCTCCTATTTATGGATCACCACGGTAAATAACCTCTCGCATGTATCCCAGCAATATGCCGTACCCAACTACCTCACTTCCCGGAGACTCAATCTTAAAGTAAACATCAACTTCTAACTACCGTAGGTCTACACAACATCTCTTGCATTAAACCATCGTTCCGGGATAGACGATATCCTGAACTGGTTTTCTTCTTCTGGCGCTCAATTCCCTTGATTTAAGGTCTTCCAGAAGATCATCAACATTTCCATGATACCCTATGGCGATCATTACGACCGGTTCAAAACCCGCCGGGATCAACAGGTTTTTTTTTGCTTTACTGACTGAAAAACCGCCCATTGGGTGTGCAACTAATCCCATGAACGTAACTTGATTAAGCAGGTTACCTGTTGCCAGTCCAACATCATGAAAAGCGTATTTATTGGGTTTATCATTGATAGAAAAAGTCATCTTTGCAACGCTTAAAACCAGCATGGGGGCATTCCTGGCCCAGATCCTGTTTCCTTCAACTAGACAATCAAGCATGGGATCAAACTGAGGGCGGTTTTCCCGCACAGCATAAATAAATCGCCAGGGTTGTTCATTAAAGCTGGAAGGGGCCCATCGAGCTCCTTCAAACAGTACCATGATCTTTTCCGGTTCAACCGGCCTGTCAGAAAAAGCCAGAGGGCTGAACCGTGAAGTTATCGATTCTTGAATCTTTTCGTACGCGTTGTTGCTTTCCATAATATCCACTTATTTTTCCTATATTTATCGGGAACAAACCTAACCAGGGTTTCCCGATAAACCAAATGGTTTGTTCGTGAGAAAGTATAACAAGATTGAAATTATATTGTTCATATTCAAACCGTTTATCATGAATACACACGATTTTATTGAGCGGGAGAAGCAATACGGTGCTCATAACTACCATCCCTTACCGGTTGTTCTTGAGCGGGGTAAAGGAGTATATGTTTGGGATGTTGAAGGCAAACGTTACTTTGATTTTCTCTCGGCCTATTCTGCAGTAAACCAGGGGCACTGTCATCCAGCCATTGTAAAAGCGCTGACCGATCAGGCCCAGGTTCTTACCCTGACATCCAGGGCTTTCTATAACAGTGTACTGGGTAATTATGAAGAATTTATCACCGGCTATTTTGGCTATGACAAGGTCCTTCCAATGAACACCGGTGCAGAGGCGGATGAAACCGCCATAAAGCTTTGCCGGAAATGGGCTTACAAAGTTAAGGGTGTACCGGACAACCAGGCAAAGATCATCGTTTGTGCCAATAATTTTCATGGCAGAACGATAACCATTATCTCAATGTCCACCGACCCGGATGCCAAAAAGGATTATGGCCCCTACACTCCCGGATTTATCACGATTCCGTATAATGACCTTTCAGCCCTTGAAAAAGCACTGGAAGATCCGGATGTCGCCGGTTTCCTTGTGGAACCCATCCAGGGAGAAGCTGGTGTAATGGTGCCCGACGAGGGCTACCTGAAATGTGCTTACGAACTGTGCAAAATGAAGAATGTGCTATTCATTGCCGATGAGGTTCAGACAGGTATTGCACGCACAGGAAAGTTACTTGCCTGCGACCACGAGGGGGTTCGGCCTGATATCCTTATCCTGGGCAAAGCAATATCTGGTGGCGTGTTTCCAGTATCAGCAGTCCTTGCCGATAATGATATCATGCTCACCATTAAACCCGGCGAACATGGATCTACTTTCGGGGGAAATCCCATTGCAGCCAGGGTTGCTATTGCAGCATTAAACGTGGTGAAGGATGAAAAGCTGGCAGAAAATGCCGAAAGACTGGGTCATATATTCAGGGAAGAATTCAGGAGTATTAAGTCAGAAATGATTGAACTGGTCAGGGGAAAAGGATTGCTCAACGCGGTGGTTATTCGTCCGAAAGGGGAAAAAACCGCCTGGGATGTTTGTGTCGCGATGAAAGATAGCGGTTTGATCGCCAAGCCTACCCACGGACACATTATCCGGTTCGCTCCACCCCTTGTAATTACGGAGGAGGAGTTAATAGAAGCAATGGAGATTATCAAAAAGACCTTTAAGCTATTTGAATAAGCTGGCAATCAGCATAGTTCTATGATCAATAATAACCTCTCATTTCTGCTTGTTCTGATCAGCCTGATCACCGGTTCCTGCAACACCGGAGGATCTGATCAAACTTCCATCCGGCCTCTTGTTGATACCATTGGCTTTGCACAGTATGCCTGGCAGATGGACAGCCTGATGACCAGGATTGAGCGACTTTCTTCAAATGAGCAATACAGGGACACACAGGATCATCAACCCTGGAAAGCCTGCATTTCACCACATGATGACTACACCTATGTCGGATCTTTTTATCCTCAACTCCTGCGGCATATTCATGCGAAAACACTCTTCCTGGTTGGGGTCGCTCATAAGGCACAAACACTGAACCTTGAAAACAGGATCATTTTCGATAGCCATACCTACTGGAAAGGACCCTACGGGAATGTTCCGGTTTCCGCATTGCGCGAAGAAATTCTTCAGAACCTGGATGCTTCTCAGTATGAAGTGAATGACAGCATGCACAGGATTGAACACTCCCTGGAAGCACTGATCCCTTTTTTGCAATATTTTAATCCTCAAGTAGAGATTATTCCGGTACTGGTACCCTATATGTCTTTCGCCCGAATGGAAAAAATCGCAGAACCATTATCCGTTGCATTGTTTTCCATTTTATCGAATCACAAGCTTCACTGGGGTTCGGATTTCGCTATGGTCATCACCACTGATGCTGTCCATTATGGTGATGAAGAGTGGGGTGGAAAGAATTATGCACCTTTTGGTTGCGATTCAGCTGGTAATGCCAGGGCAGTGGAACATGAATACGAAATCATTAAAACATCACTTGAAGGAAAGGTGAGCAAGGAAAAAATCCGGAAATTCAGTGAGTTCACCGTGCAGGAAAGTGATTACAGGGAATACAAATGGACCTGGTGTGGAAGGTATTCGGTTCCCCTGGGGCTGCTCACCGCCTATTATCTTCAGGATCATTTATCCGATGGGGATCCGCTTGAGGGGATACTGATTGGTTACTCCAACAGCATTGATCATGAACACATTCACGTGGACGATTTGATGATGGGAAGAACGGCAGTTGCTACTTCCCACCACTGGGTTGGGTATGCCGCTCTCGGATACCGCTAGAATTAAAGGTATGAAACCCCAGGGTAGAACCCTGGACCCGTCTTTCCGGGGTAGAACCCCGGGGAATTAAACCACACCTTCTCGTCCGCCGAATCCGCCGGTTGGCGGATAAGGAGGATTAAATATCCCTTAACAGCATGTTTGACGGAGATTTGTTTATCGATTCGTCAAACGATTCAAGGATGCCGGAAAGTTTCTGGTATTCTTTGTTTTTGGATATCGTGATGTGCTGGCTGCCTCTCTCTTCAAGACGTTTTATTATCATATCAATGGTGATAATGTTAATATCAATTGCAGGTTGGTAGGCCCTCTCCTTCGGATTATCAGACAGGGATTCGGAAAAAATATTCACCTCTACCAGTTCATAGATAATATCCCGGATAACCCGGATGGGTACTTTTAATTCCTGCGATATCTCAGTGGCAGTCATGGGTTTTTTGCCAACGGCAAAGTTTTTCACCACCAGGTTGGTAACCATCAGGGATACCAGTCGTTTGAAACGGGAGCTGATGTGCCTGGCATCCGATTCAAACTCATACCGGTCAACATTCTGGTTGGCAAAGGATATTTCCGCACCCAACAATACAATTACCCAGCTAAGCTGCAACCAGATAATGAACAGGGGAATGGCTGCAAAACCTCCGTAAATGGCACCGTACTTATTCATTCCTACCTGGAAATTAATGTATATCCATTGAGTAATCTGAAAAATAGTCCCCGCAATTATTCCACCGATGAAAGCTGACCGGAACGTAACCTTGGTGTTGGGCATTACCATATAAATCGCGGTAAACAGAAACCAGATTAGAAGATAAGGGATCAGAGAAAGAAGGAACTGAAAATGTTCAAGAAAGGGATAATCCTGTGAGAATTTATCAAACTGTGTTGTAATGAAAACGGTTACACTGCTTGACAAAAGAATAAAGACCGGTGCAATTAACATCATGGTCAGATAATCGCTGAATTTCCGTATCAAAGCCCTCGGATTCTTTATTTGCCAGATAGAGTTGAATGAGCTTTCAATATTTCCGAGTACCTTCATCACCGACCAGAAGAGAAGGATCAACCCGGCACCGGCAATAAAGCCCCCTTTTGTTTTTTCCAGTAATCGCTGCGAGAAATCAAGAATGTATTCAAGAACCTCCTGGTGTCCCTCAAAAGTTGAGATCAGTTCCCGTTCTAACTTATCCTGGAAACCAAATCCTTTTGCAATGCCAAAAATCATGGCAATCACCGGAACGATGGATAGAAGAGAATAAAAAGTTAACGCGGAAGCCCTGAGCTGTACCTTATTTTCAGAGAAACCGCGCAATGCCACGAGAATAATTCGTAATTGTTTGATAAAAAAGGATTTGGTTTTTGGAAGTTCCCGGAGAGGTAGCCGCCAGATATCGACTGTAATAAAATTGATCAGTTCTTTTGTGATTACACCAAATCGTGCCATAACATCACAAATATAATGATTTATCAGTCAAGAGCTCCAGAAGAGCGATCTGATTCAATTGATGTATAAGAAAAACAATACCTTTAACAGGTTCTTATCGTTCGTGAGGATTACTGTTTTACTTAATTGAATCAAATGGAAATAAGGATTCTGGAATACTTAGAGGGAGCAAGGAAAGCGACCGGACTAACCGTTATAATTGATGTATTCCGTGCATTCACGGTGGGTTGTTATGTCGTGAACAACGGAGCAGAAAAGATCATTGCTGTGGCTGATGTGGAAGTGGCTTTTCAGCTTCAACGTGAAAATCCGGGATGCATCCTGATGGGCGAACGAAACGAGCGGAAAGTACAAGGATTTGATTATGGAAATTCCCCTACCCATATTGAAAATGTCGATTTTACCGGGAAAACAATCGTACAAACCACTAGCGCAGGCACCCGGGGACTTGTTCAGGCGATGGGAACCGATGAAATCCTTACGGGAAGCCTTGTAAATGCAGATGCTGTGGTTGCTTACATCAAACAGAAAAGCCCCCCTACCGTATCACTGGTTGCCATGGGTTATGCCGGAAGACTCCCTGCTGATGAGGACCGGCTATGTGCAAAATATATACAGGATCGACTGATGGAGACCTGGCAGGATATGGAAGATGCAATTCTGAAACTGAAAGAGGGATCGGGGAAACGCTTCTTTGATCCACAGAATATCAACCATTCCCCACCAAATGATTTTTTTCTCTGTACGCATGTTGGTATATTTGATTTTATCCTTAGAGCGGAAAAAGTCTTTGCGGATTCCGTTATTCTCAGAAAACACAAGGTGGCAAAAAATTAAACAACCGGACACGATGAACGATCAACTTACCAGGATAACCTCTCCTACCCTGCTTCTTGACAAGCAACGATGTCTCGATAACATTCAGGCAATGTATAAGAAAGCTCAGCGATCAGGGGTGATCTTCCGGCCTCATTTCAAAACGCATCAATCGTTGAAGGTGGGTCAATGGTTCAGGGAGGCCTGTACGGAAGCAATAACGGTCTCTTCAGTTCGCATGGCATCCTATTTTGCAGAAAACGGGTGGAACGATATCACCATTGCCTTCCCTTTGAATATCAGAGAGCTCGAAGCCATCAACCACCTTGCGGGAAAAATAAAACTGAATATCCTCGTCGCCAGTAAGGAGGTCATTCCTTTCATGGAAAAGAACCTCCATCATCCTGTTGGTGTATTTATCGAAATCGATACCGGTTACCACCGGACCGGAATAGATGCGGCCGACTACGAGCGCATTCAGGATATCATTCACCGCCTCAGTGATAACTCTTTGTTCCATTTTTCAGGGTTTTTGACCCATACAGGACAAACATACAAATCGTCATCATCAAAGGAGATTCGGAGCCTTTACCAGGATACCGTGGATAAGCTGGTACATCTAAAGGAGAGGATACACTCCATCAGGGAAAAAATTATTCTCTCCGTTGGTGATACGCCCTCATGCAGCCTTGTCAGCCAGTTTGAAAAAATTGATGAAATAAGACCCGGCAACTTCGTTTTCTTTGACCTGATGCAATACCACCTGGGGGTCTGCACACCCGGTCAGATCGCTGTAGTACTGGCTGTACCGGTAGTTGCAAAATATCCTGAGAGAAATGAAATCGTAGTTTATGGTGGAGCCATACACCTCTCAAAAGAATACATCACGCTACCTTCCGGGAAATGTTCTTATGGGGGCATAGTTCAATTTAATAAAACGGGATGGGGTGAGCCGGAAGAAGGTTGTTATGTTTCCGGGTTATCACAGGAACATGGAATTATCCATGCGGGCAGAAAATTGATGGATCGTACAAAAATCGGAGATCTGCTTGGTATTATTCCTGTCCATTCCTGCCTCACGGGGAACCTGATGAAAGGATACCTGACGCTGGATGGAGAGGAGGTTGATCATTTTGAAGGAAGGATGAAGGATAGTGGATGAAGGAAAGTAAGTACAGAGTACAGAGTTCAGAGTAAAAAGAAAGTGAGACTGTGAGACGGGGAAATCGGGTGACGAAGAGACGGAGGGAAGGGGAGACGGGGTGAGTAAGCATGGGGCATGGAGCATAGGGTAGGATAAATGATTGCGGATTGCGAATTGCGGATTTAAAATATCGAATATCGAACAGGGAATTTTGAATTTTGAAGTGAATGAAGCATACCATTCAAATACAAATTATAAGGTGTATCTTCCTGCTACTTTGGATTACAACTGCATTCAGTTGTCAGAACAGAGAGAACAATATTCGTGAAAACGAAATGAATTCAACCTCACCAAACAGTCCCGGTTTGGAAAAGAAAGAAGTTATCATCAACTATTTTGGTCATTCCTGTTTTATGATTACAACACCTGATAATACTAAAATCTTAATGGACCCGGTCGAGTTTATGGGATATCATATGCCTGAAGGGATCAAACCGGATGTTGTCACTGTTTCACACAATCATCCTGACCATAACCGTATTGACAAAGTAGCAGGAGAACCGGAAATATTCCTGGGTGTTTCATCCGATATTCAAAAAGTAAATACAATAAAAAAGAAAGTTAATGAAGTTAACATATATACTGTTCCCTCCTGGCATGATCCGGGCAGACATGGAGTGAACGCAATTTTCGTATTTGAATTTGAGGGAGTTAAGATTGCTCATCTGGGGGATCTTGGAACGACCCTGTCGGAAAGCCAGGTTGAAACAATCGGTGAGGTAGATATTTTAATGATTCCGGTCGGAGGGCAATTCACCATTTCAGGCTCAGATGCGGATGAAGTCATCAGGCAACTGAATGTGAAATCCATCGTGCTTCCAATGCACTATAAAACAGAAG
>CAZTES010000018.1:0-1324 GCA_964612275.1 uncultured Rikenellaceae bacterium | reverse complement strand
ATCAGGCAACTGAATGTGAAATCCATCGTGCTTCCAATGCACTATAAAACAGAAGCTTTCAGCTTACCCTATTCGGCTGAAGATTTCATGCAGGGGAAGGATAATTGTAAACGGATTTCCGGGAACAGGTTAACTTTGGACCTTTCTAACATGCCGCAAAAAACGGAAATCGTCGTATTGGATTATCAATAGCCCGAACCCTGTTTTCACCTCAATTGGGAAAGCATATCCCTTCCTGCCTGACCGAGCATCAACGTGTCGGTACCGGCAGTAATCAGTGTAAATCCCTTATCAATATAGGGTTTCACAGCTTCAGCATCGGTTCCGAAAATTCCCAGTGGGACATCCGCCTCCTGGCAAACCACTGTAATCTGATCTATTGCTTTCACAACATCAGGATGATTCACCTGTCCTATCTTTCCGAGGCTTGCAGAAAGATCGTACGGACCTACCAAAACAGCATCAACACCTGTTACACTGACAATCTCATGGATGTTTTCCACAGCCTCAATGTGTTCTGCCTGTACAATGACGGCGATATTTTCATTTGCTTTGTTTACATAGTCATTGAACGACCATCCATAACCGTATGCCCGCCCCAGTCCTACGCCACGGGTACCCTGGGGAGGAAATTTGCATAGTTGAACTGCGCGTTCAGCAGCGGATGATGAATTCACCTGCGGAACAATTATACCCGCTGCTCCCACATCCAGTGCTTTCTTGATCGGGACCTCTTCCAGTGCAGGGACACGAACTATACACGGGACGATATGATCAACCCGTCCAATCAAGGCCTGTAATTCGGGGGCTCCAAATACTCCATGTTCTCCATCAAGAAAAAACCAATCGAATCCCGCTTCCGCAAGTATTTCAGCTGCTTCGGGCGTGGGCAGGGTTATCATTGTTCCAACCAGAAGTTCCCTGCCTCTCAATCTGGATCTGAAATCTGTTACCATATTTCTTTTTTGATAATGTTTTTAAACCGTGTGGTTGAAATGTAACGATCGGCCAGCAGTTTCCCATTATAGATCAGGTTGAATACACTATAGAGTGAAGGTGCGTGCTGTGCTTCTCTGGCATTTTTCATTTCAATGATGGTGGGATTCAACTTTTTTTCCTCCAGAATGGGTCTGACCTCTTCAATGAAGCGTGCCACCCAGGGACATTGATTTGAATACACCATTGTAAGGTCGTTGTATTTCCCCAACTCACTTTCCCAGTCATTGATTGAGGGTAACGGACCTTCCCTGAATTGTTTGAGCATCAACTGATCTTTTCCTGATTCTGACAGGATACGGTAACCATTTTTCAGAAATATTTCTTT
>CAZTES010000017.1:0-28984 GCA_964612275.1 uncultured Rikenellaceae bacterium | reverse complement strand
TATGTTAAATTTTAATTCTTTCGCCATTTTTCTTACATTTTTTGGATTATTTGATAGGTTTGATTAGTTACAAAATTGCCAGAATATCCGATTGACGCATGATCAGGTATTCCGTTCCGTCAACATTTATTTCACTTCCGGAATACTTTCCATAGAGAACGGTATCATCCTTTTTCACTTCCATCTCAACATCTTTTGTTCCGGAACCTACTGCTATTACTTTACCTTTCTGGGGTTTTTCCTGAGCGGAGTCGGGAATAATTATTCCGCTTGCTGTTTTTGTGTCAGCCTCCATGGGTTCAATTAAAACCCGGTCGGCCAGTGGTTTGATTTTTACGTCAGCCATTTTTTATCTGTTCTTTTATGTTAAACATGAAAAATTTGTCAATTCCACTATCACATATTGTGCCAAATCCTAAACGACCGGAAGTTCGCCTTTTCAGTAAGACAGAATAACAGTTGATCGGGTAATGGTTTCATTGAAGCGAACGGCGATGCTTTATCATATAATTGATAATAAATCTGTTATGCAAATACTGCCGGAAATCTAAAGGAATAAAAAGGTGTCAGCATTATGACACTCTGACACTCTGTTTTTATCTGTTATCGATGATAAATAGCTTATAAACCACCCTCATTTGGTTCATCCTGTTCGGGGGCTGCAGTTGGCAAATTGGGTATGGTTGTCGGGTCGATGGCATTATCGATCTGTTCCTCAATGATTGAGCGGTTTGCACCTTCTCCCCGGGGAATGGTGGCACTGGCCAGCAGGCTGAAAAAAAGCAGGCAACCGGCAAGGGTCCAGGTTGCTTTCTCCAGAAAATCAGCGGTTTTCCGGACGCCCATAACCTGGGTTGATCCGGTGAAGTTGGCGGCTAAACCTCCACCTTTTGAGTTCTGCACCAGCACGATAAGAATGAGCAGGATACAGGCCATCAGCACCAGAATTGAGAACAATGTATAGATTCCCATGTTATCTTGACTTATAGGTTATGAATCAATTCTTGTATTTTCTCGATTTGACTTGCAAAGTAACTACTTTTTTCGGGAAATTTCAAACTTAATTTTTCATAAGTAAAAATCGCTTTGGAGTAGTAACCCTGTTTTATGTAGATTCTTGCAAGCGTATCACTGATCAGTGCGTCATCTTCCGTGACACTTCCAACCGAGATATCTTCCTGCTCCTCATCCGGTTCATCGGAAGAGATGATTCTTGGATCGGATGAAAGGAATTTATCGATCAGCGCTTCCTTGGTTTTATCCCTTGACGATGGAACGGATGGTGTTTCCGTCTGCTCAAGGATTGTTTTTTCCTGCACGTGGTCGAGCCAGACAGCAAATGAAAACCGTTCGGTTGAGGTGATATCGGTAAAACCGGTTTTCTCCCCGTAGCCCTCTTTATCCTTTGTCTGTTCTTCCTGATCTTCGGGGGGTTCCTTCTCTTCTGCTGGAGCCTGACCTTCGGAATCCAGGGAGTATTCAAAGTGCAGCAGGTCACTCATCATGCCGGAGATGCTAATCTGCAATGGGGTCGAACCTTCTTCTGCAACCCTCCCCATCCTTTCCGGACCGGTGCCCTCTATTTCGTGTTGAATGATCTCCTCATCCTCATCGATCAGAATAATGGGCTCGTCGTTGGAAGTCTCCCGGGAAGTGCCAGGAACATCCATCTTCGGTTCGGCTTCCTGTTCTGGAGGGGTGGTTACGGCTCTTTTTTCCTGGAGCAGATGGTACAGGACTTCGCGGTCGGTGATGTGTGCAGCAGAGACCTTGAGCTGACTCGGGAAACGAATATTTTCCAGAAGATGAAGGTTTTTCAGGTAGAGAAGATGCCCACTCTGGAAATAGGGAAATTCATGTACCAATTCACGCATCTCATCCACACTACTCTTGTCCAGAAGTTCCGGATGACTCATGAATTGTATGAATTCTTCCCTGTTCATCTGAGGGTACGTTTACCAGTTCACAAATGCTTTATTGAATACATCTTCTGTAATTTGCTCCAGGATCTTTTCCAATAGACTATCTTCCACGGAACTTAGATCCTGGAAGCTCTCATAATCTTCATACCGGGTAAAAACATTTTCAAAATTCTGGTCTGGCTGCAGAGCATTGGTATATTTAATCCTGACTGAAACCGTAAACCGGTTCAAAGCAGCTACTTCATTGCCGGTAATTGCCATCGGTGCAGTACTGTAACCGGTTATTTCACCTTCAAAATTAACATCTCCGACACCGTTCACGAATTCAAGACTGGTTTGTGCTCTGAACTTATCTTTCAACGCATCGGTAAACTGCTGGTCAAAACCTGCGCGGATCACTCCCCCGTTCAGGTCCGCCCGGTTTGGGAAAAATTGAACAGAGATGGTTTCTACATCGGGAGAGATGGAAGCACCCGAAAAGGAATAACTTATCTTACACCCCGGGGTGGTTACCAGTATCATGCCGGACAGGATTACGGTAACGATCCGGTTTAATCGTTGTAGGCGAAACGGTTTTTTCATGACCAGTGCCATCAATCAATGTTATACTCTTTTATTTTTCGATAGAGCGTTCGCTCTGATATACCCAACTCTTTGGCAGCATGTTTGCGCTTGCCGTGATGTTTTTCCAATGCTTTTTTTATCAGTTCGATCTCCTTGTCAACCAGCGAAAGGGATTCTTCCACGATCTCTTCTGTATCCTGAATGTTATCCTCTTTTTTTGAAGTGACCTCAAAATGAGCAGGGGTTTCTTTGGTTGGTGTCTCCACACTCTTATAGAGTTTCTGTATCAGTTGTTCTTTACTGTCGCTCATTTCAATCTCACCATGATCCTTCTCCATCAGTTCGAACACCAGTTTCTTCAGGTCATTCATATCGTTTTTCATATCGAAAAGGATCTTATAAAGTATCTCACGCTCAGAGGAGAATGACCGGCTTTCCTCTTTCTGTATTATAGCTGGTAATTTTGCAACCTGGTAATCGGGCAGATAACTCCTCAGGGTATCGGCACCGATGATCCTTTTTTGTTCGATAACGGATATTTGTTCCGTAATATTCTTCAGCTGGCGGATATTTCCCGGCCAGGAGTAGCTCAAAAGGACCTGTTGAGCCTCCTCGTCGAGACTGATTGCCGGCATCCGGTATCTGTCAGCAAAATCGACAGCGAATTTACGGAAGAGAAGATGAATATCCTCTCCCCGATGCCGGAGGGGAGGTATAACAATGGGGACGGTATTCAGGCGGTAGAATAGATCTTCCCTGAATTTTCCTTCCTGTATGGGGATGAGAATATCAACATTTGTTGCCGCGATAACCCGGACATTCGTTTTTTGTACTTTTGAAGATCCCACCTTGATAAATTCCCCGCTTTCCAGGACTCGTAGCAGCCGGACCTGTGTAGCCAGAGGCAGTTCAGCCACTTCATCCAGGAAAATAGTTCCTCCATTTGCCACCTCAAAATATCCTTTCCGGCTGTCAGTTGCTCCTGTAAACGACCCTTTTTCATGGCCAAACAATTCCGAATCAATCGTTCCTTCTGGGATTGCTCCACAATTGACAGCGATATACTGTCCGTGTTTTCTTGCACTGTATTGATGAATGATCTGTGGAAACACTTCTTTCCCGGTACCGCTATCACCCGAAATGAGCACCGACAGATCGGTAGGAGCAACCTGGACGGCAATGTCAATAGCCCGGTTTAATCCGATATAATTACCAGTAATACCAAAACGCTGCTTTAATTTTTGTACATTATCCATAGTTACTCTGCTGAAATCAAATCTATTGCGAAATTATAGTTTTTTTGACAATTTATCCGGTTTTTCGCTTATGAATTCGAGGAGATCTGACAGATAGGCATGGTTTATGGCTGGATTTAAAATGTATTCAAGACCTCTACAATAACATCTTTGACCTTGGTAAATGCCTCAAGGTGTTCCTCTTTGATTGGTTGCACCGGTGGAGCTTTTACGCTGAGGGGATTAATGGGTGATCCATTCCGGTAAAACCGGAAATCAAGATGCGGACCGGTGGATAAACCGGTGCTGCCAACGTACCCGATGGTTTCACCCTGTTTAACATATTTACCGGTGTACATTCCCCGGGCATAATGGCTGAGGTGCAGGTAAGCGGTGGTATAAACGCTGTTGTGACGGATCTTAACCATGTTTCCTGCATCACCGTTTCTTCCCAGTTGGATGACCTTCCCGTCACCGATTGCGTGAACCGGTGTTCCGACCGGTGCTGCATAATCGACACCATAATGTGGCCGTCTGATTTTCAGGATGGGATGCAGACGGGAATGGGAGAACCCGGAACTGATCCTGGAGAACCGCAACGGAGCCTTCAGAAATGCTTTTTTCAGGCTCTGACCATCGGTGTGGTAATAGCTCTCTTCGCCATCCTGAATGAACGGTATGGCATAAAACTCTTCGCCGGCATGCTTGAACCAGGCTGCATATATTTTCCCCAGACCGACGGAGGCAGAATCAATGTACTGCTCTTCATACATCACCTTGAACTCATCTCCCTGCTGTAAGCCGAAAAAATCAATGCTCCAGGCAAAAATTTCAGAGAGCTCAATGGCTAACAGTGGATTTATCCCACTATCGGTCATGGCATACCATAACGATGTCTCTATCATCCCCCGGGCAGTTTTCTGCATAGTGATTACCTCTTTCTCCCTTTTTGTAACCAGGATCGAGTCACGCAGGTCAATAACAAAATATTCGGTGGGGGTGTGTTCGTATACAAATATCCGGGCAGTGGAAAGAGAATCTTTTAAACAGAAGAGTGTATAGTGATTGCCCTGCCTGATGTTTTTCACATCAAAGATATTTTTGGATTTTTGCGTTATCTCGTGAACCGTTTGAGAAGTGACATTGTACCGGTACAGGATATCTGAGAGGTATTGGTTTCTGCGGACCCTCCCGTTAATCAGTGTATAGGGCTCAATGGGGTAACCATACCGGGTTTCAACAACAGGTGTTAACCGGACAGTATCTTCTTCGACCCGCTCTATCGGAGGTTGATTCGATTCGGTACTACCCGGGAAAATCAGCAGCAACAGGATCAGGATTAAAATACTGAAAGACCCGACCACACGCGCCGAAAGCAACCTCTTATTCTGTTTATTGTTCTTCATACTGTTTAGCCACTTATTGTACTCGTCAGTCCTACCATCAAAAATGCACGAATTGTTAGTGCATGCACAACGATTAATTATACGGCCTTCTCATTGTGAATTCGTGGCTTCTTTTTTTAAACCACGATGTTTACAATTTTTTGCGGAACAACGATCACCTTTTTTGGTTGTTTCCCTTCCAGCCAATGCTGTGCATTTTCGTGTTGCAACACGGCCGATTCGATATCTTCATTGCTCAGATCCGTCGGGAGGGTTATCCTGAACCGCAACTTCCCGTTGAAGGATACCGGGTATTCGTAAGTTTTCTCTTCCAGGTATTTTTCATCGATTTCCGGGTAAGCGGCAAAGGCAATACTTTCTGAGTGCCCAAGCTTCTCCCAGAGCTCTTCTGTAACGTGGGGGGCATAGGGGGAAAGCGCGATGATCAGGGGCTCCAGGATCTCTTTCCTGTGGCAATCGAGATCCTGCAGTTCGTTTACACAGATCATAAAGGAACTGACAGCAGTATTCAGGGACAACCGTTCGATATCGTCCTGCACTTTATTGATGGTTTTGTGCAGTGCCTTCAGCTCTTTTTCTGAAGCATGATCTTCCGTTACCAGGAGTCTGTTTTGCTCATCATAAAACAGTCGCCACAATTTCCGGATAAATCTTGAAACGCCTTCGATGCCGTGAGTATCCCAGGGTTTATGCTGTTCCAGGGGACCCAGGAACATTTCATAGAGCCGCAGGGTGTCTGCCCCGTATTTCTCGATCAGTTCATCGGGATTCACCACGTTGTGTTTCGATTTGGACATCTTTTCGATCTCCCATCCGCAGATGTATATTCCATCTTCGGTGATGAACTCAGCATTCTTGAATTCCGGTTGCCATTTTCTGAATGCCTCAATATCCAGCACATCGTTATTGACCAGGTTTATATCGACATTCATCCGGATGGTCTTATATTCTTTCCGGAGATTATAGGAAACAAATTTTTTGGTCTCTTTGATGCGATAGACAAAGTTCGATCGTCCCTGGATTTTTCCCTGGTTAAACAGTTTCTGGAAAGGTTCGTCGGTACATACCAGTCCGATGTCGTACAGGAACTTGTTCCAGAAGCGGGAATAGATCAGGTGACCGGTGCCGTGTTCATCTCCACCGATATAGAGATCCACCATTCTCCAGTATTCGTTTGCCTCTTTCGAGAAATAATCATCGTCATTCCTGGGATCCATGAACCGTAGGTAATATCCGCTTGAACCGGCAAAACCGGGCATGGTATTGGTTTCGAGGGGATAACCCTCTTTTGTTTTCCACCCTTTTGCTCTTGCAAGAGGTGGATCCCCGGTCTCGGTTGGCAGGTATGTATCCACATCAGGAAGAAGCAGCGGCAATTCGGACTCATCCAGCGGGTAGGGCATCCCATCTTTGTAGTAGATTGGAAAGGGTTCGCCCCAGTATCGCTGGCGGCTGTATATAGCATCCCGGAGCCGGTAGTTGACCCGGCGGAAACCAAGTCCTTTCTCCTCGATGTAGTCGATCACTGTGTGAATGGCATCCTCCACTTCCAGTCCATTCATGAATCCGGAGTTCACCATAATTCCTTCCTTCGAGTCATAGGAGTCTTCCCAGTTTACCGGATCTTCCAGCGGTTTGTCCTTTTTGGTAACTACCTGGATAATTGGCAGGTTGAAATGCCGGGCATAGGAAAAGTCGCGGCTGTCGTGCCCCGGAACAGCCATGATGGCTCCGGAACCATATCCTGCCAGCACATAATCAGCAACCCAGATCGGTATTTTTTCTTCATTCAGCGGGTTGATACCGTATGCTCCGGTAAATTCACCGGTGATCTGTTTCACATCGGCGATTCGGTCCCTTTCCGACCTGTTTTTAGCCCAGGTTACGTATTTAGTAACTTTCTCCCTGCATTCCGGGGTTGTAATTTTATCGACCAGCTCGTGTTCGGGGGCAAGGATCATGAATGTAGCACCGAAGAGGGTATCGGGGCGGGTTGTGAATACATCGATAATATCGTCAAAACCATCTATTTTGAAGTATACGACGGCTCCTTCTGACCGGCCGATCCAGTTTCTCTGGACCTCTTTCAGCGATTCGAACCAGTCGATCGAATCCAGGCCATCCTGTAGCCGCTGGGCATAAGCGGTTATTCGCAGCGACCACTGTTTCATCAGTTTCCGTTCCACGGGGTGGCCGCCCCGCTCGGAGAAGCCATCTTTCACCTCGTCATTTGCCAGCACGGTCCCCAGTGCAGGGCACCAGTTCACCCAGGTATCGGCAAGGTATGCCAGCCGGTAGTTCATCAGGATCTCCTGCTGCTCCTTTTCGCTCATGCCCTTCCATTGGGCTGCACTGAATAGCGGCACTTCTCCGCAACCGGCATCAATGTTTTGATTTCCGTTTTTTTCAAACTCGGCGACCAAGGTGTCGATGGATTCAGCTTTGTTGCTTTTGTTGTTATACCACGATTTGAAAAGCTGGATAAAGGTCCACTGGGTCCATTTGTAATACCCCGGATCACAGGTTTTTACTTCACGGCTCCAGTCGTAGGAAAACCCGATCTTATCCATCTGTTCCCGGTAGCGCTTGATGTTATTCTCGGTGGTTTCAGCCGGGTGTGTACCGGTCTGGATGGCATATTGCTCGGCTGGCAGTCCGTAGGCATCGAATCCCATGGGGTGTAGTACGTTGAATCCTTTTAATCGTTTGTACCGGGCATAGATATCCGAAGCGATATAGCCAAGTGGGTGTCCCACGTGGAGCCCGGCACCGGATGGGTAAGGAAACATATCGAGCACATAAAATTTTGGTCGGGAATGATCGATATCCACTGTGTACACCCGGTGCTCCTCCCAGTAGTCCTGCCATTTCTTCTCTACTTGCCGAAAATCGTAATCCATAAGGTTCCTGTTGGTATCGGGTTTCTGATTAACAAACAGCGAAATTAATTATATTTTTTAAATTTGCACCGAATATGGTCCCGTAGTTCAATTGGATAGAATACCAGATTCCGGTTCTGGCGGTTGCGCGTTCGAGTCGCGCCGGGATCACAAAATTTAAAAGTCCCGCTGTGCGGGATTTTTTTATTGCAAGAAACTGCCAGAACTTGTTCTTTAGTAGTTTCTTGTAAAAAAAAATTCCAGGGCGAAGCCATGGCTTTTAAATTTTGTGAAAGCCCACCCTTGCGTCCGCCCCGCTGAAAGCGGGGCAATCCCGCCCAACAGACATTTTCGTGTTGTGAAAACCCACCTCCCGGTGATCATCCCGCCATCGTGTAACACTTGAGGATGGATGCATGGAGGTTTTTCATATTGATGATAATTTGATTTATATTTAATTCAACTGGATATCAAATCCAATTTCTTCGTATTTTGAACTTTTGCTTCGTTAAAATGTTTTGTTATTAGATAATGCATCAAACAAAATGAAAGATAAACTTATAATTATAGCATCTGCATTGTTGTTGTTTTCAATGCAAATCGGACTTTCTCAGGAACTAAGCATTGCTGAGCCTGTACGTTATTTAGCCCTTGGAGATTCTTATACCATTGGAGAGAGCATTGCCCCATCCGGAAGATGGCCACAACAACTCTATGATTCGTTAGCAAACCGGGGATATCAAACCGAGACGTTAAAAATAATTGCACAAACCGGCTGGCGAACAGATAATTTAATGCAGGCAATAGAAAACGCTAACCTTACAACAGATTATAACCTGGTTTCCCTTCTGATCGGTGTTAATAATCAATTTCAAGGAGGTTCGATTGAAACCTATGAAGATGAATTTGAAGAACTTTTGTTGACAGCTATTGAACTTGCCGGAGGAAATAAAAGTAATGTCTTTGTATTATCCATACCCGATTATGGGTATACACCCTTTGGGGAAAAAAGAAATTCATCTGTGATATCTGAGGAAATTGAAGAGTTTAACAGGGTGAATAAAAACATCACGGAATATTTTGGAATAACCTATTACAATATCACCCCCATTTCCCAGCTTGGCTTGAGCAATCCTGAACTGGTTGCGGGTGATGGTCTGCATCCATCGGAAAAAATGTACACGGAATGGGTGAATCTTATACTCAATGATATCCCGTATACTTCCGTAACCGCTGTACCGTTCTTAGATGCTGAAAACAAAATAAGCATCTATCCGAATCCTGTTTCTGATATGCTTTTTATCGAAGTTGACCAATACGATAATTCGGCTCTTGCAATTCAACTAATCGATTCAACCGGTAGAAAAGTTATGGATCGTATTTATTATGATTCGATAAGCAGCTTGCACCTGGGAAATACTTCCCCAGGACTCTATTTACTGAAAGTGGGGTACAACGAACAAATCATTACCAGGAAGATAATGGTTCAGTCCGGTCCATGAAATCCTCCCCCTTCCTGACATCCGCCAATATAGGCAGATCGTCAGGATTTCCCCCTCCAAAGGGGGACATAGATAGGTTCCCTTGTGCAATTCATTTCCAAATTTTTTCCTGGGCAATTATATGATGTTCCTTTGGAGATTAAAACATATGATTTAGTTTTTGTCGTAAAGAGTTACAGATTTATATCAACCCCAATACTTTTAACTTATTAACCCGAATTATTCATGCATTTAGCATGAATAATGACGATACATAATTGAAATCTATTGATTGTCAATTATATATATCAGGGTTAACCCTGATAAAAGTCAAATTCAATACCCTCAAGTTTGGGTATGAAATTTTCATCAGTTTTGAAGATAACTGTTGAGTGAAACAGTTGACATACTTGAATTTGACTTTTCGTCAGCCATAAATGGCGAAAAATTCTTTGAATTTTTCGGGTTAACTGTTAACTGATAACATTCTTCACTGCGGGCCGGAGACTGCAGACTTTTTATCTTCCAACTCATCACTCACAACTCATCTCTCAATCATGGACCTATACGGCTCCCTTCCACTGCCGATCCCATTCTGCCAATTTCTCCCTGGCTTTCAATGCAGGTTCATAGTCCGGATCAGCATCCTCCCAGATCCTCACGGCTCTTCCCATATGTTCCAAAGCTTTCTCATTTTTTCCCATTTCATAATAAACAAGGGCCATTTCATAATTCGCTTTTGGTGAGAAGGGATGAAGTATTAAAGTTTTTTGACCGAATTCTTCAGCTTTTTCGAATTCCTTTATTAATCTGTAACATCTTGCTATATCAGTATTAATCCCTGATTTGGTGGGTTGTAGTTTTGCCTGTTCTTTATAATCCTGGATGGCTTCTTCATACTCTCCTTTATGTTCATGAAGTTGACCGTAAGCTTGATATACAAGAAATCTAAGCATTTCATAATTAAGCTCTTCAATGAATTCCTCAACATCCTGTAATGATTTTTTGGCATTAACACTATCCTTGTATTCCAGATAATAATATAAATATCCAATTGAACTGAATTTTTCAAAAGGCGCTACTATTTCTAAACTAAGAGAATCAAGCGTTTTTTTCACAGCTTCTTTCTCTTCCAGGTGAACAATGCGGTTCATTTCTCCTATTCTTCTCAAATTCAACAGCATTGGAGCCATATATTTCTCATATTCATTAAACTTCAGGAGAATGCACTCCTTTTCTTTTTTCAATTGACCGGTCAAATTGTAATAGTTCCACATTTTATCATACACCTCAACCTTATCATTTGGTGTATTGCTTTTTGCAAGGGCAACACTATACTGATTTAATGCTTCACTGAAGTTCCCGGATTCACTCTCGATATCAGCCATAGTTAGAAGATATTGTATATTTTCAGGTTCAAGCAATAGTGCATTTTCAAAATTGTTTTTTGCCTTCTCATAATCGCCTATTGAAAGGTACAATCCTCCTATTAGTTCGTACGATTCTACCTTCTTTGGAAATTGCTCAGCATACCTGGTGTAGTAACTCAATGCCATTTCATAATCTCCAACCCCTTTATACAGATCTCCAATTTCTTGCAGAATATCATTTCGCTCCGGATCAAGTTCCATAATGTATTTATATTCGGAAATAGCCAGATCAATTTGGTTCTTTATAATATAGAATTGAATGAGAGCTAATCTTGCATTTATATCATCCGGATAAAGATTCTTTATCATTTCATAAACCGCAAACTGTTTGTCAAATTCCCTTTGATATTCATAATAGCTGGCTTTTGCATGTAATTGAAGTTTCTCGGGTAGTTTATAGAGATGCCTCATTAATGGCTGAAAGATCCAGGCTCTTTTTTCTATTTGATTGGTAAACACAGCGATTAAATAAAGATCAAAATATGCCAGAACGAACGTAGAATCTTCTTTGACAGATTGATCCAAATAGCTCAGACTTGTTTCCCAGTCCGCATTAAATCTGAGCTCATTCATACCTCTTACATACTTCTCGTAGGCAGACAAAGATTTAGTTGAGATCTCTGAAACAGGAAGGTCATCTGCTTCTTCGATATGATATTCTGGTACCTCCAGATCATATTTAAGCTGGACGGTTAAATTATCTACCAATTCGAAAATGCTGTTGTTCTCAAAGGAATTTTGGTCCAATAATTTGCCGGTTCCAGTACTATATAGTTTTGTTTTTACTGTATAAACTTCATCCTGTTTTGTAAATGATCCGGTCAAAAAATATTTCATCTGCAGTTTTTCCGCAATTTCTTTTTCCAGCATTAATGGTAATCCAACAAATTCTTGATACCCAGCTTGTTTTATTTTTTCAATGCTGGCTTCACTATTGTGAAGGGTTCTAACTTCTGTATAAATATCCTGGATCAGATCAGTTAGTAGTAAATCGGTAATGCCATAACTTAACCAATTAAGGGCTGTATCACCAGATTCATTTTCAAAAAAGTAGATCATGATTTTCTTACGGAATTCGGTTTTAGGAACAACCCGTTCAATGAGTTGCCCCTCTTCATTTGTCATGGAAATCATTGTGGTTGCAGCACCCAAGTCTTTCCCATTAAATAGAAATATGAGTACTATTATCGCCCCGAGGATATTGGCTGGAATTCCGATTTTTTCGATTTTAGTCCATGAATCTTGTCCTGGTTTACCATGAAAATAGGCGAGCATTAAAACCGTTGGAATCATTGAAGCCAATATTATCAGCCCGAAATCAGGTATAGATGGTGATATTGAGTAACGACTAATTAACCAGTCTAAAAATTCAATAATAGCCCAGCTTGTTGCCAGATATATCCCAAGAATTTGTGGGATACGTCTCTGCATTAAATCTTTTATAAATGAAATTCCTTCTTTCTTCTTATCCTCAGAGGAGCTTTTTGCTATGTCAGAGTTTATTTCACGTGAAGAATTTTCTTTCTGATCCATCATAGGATTTGATTTTGAATGCCAAATATAGACCATCTGATTATCAAAAACAATTCTTCCTTCCTGGAGTAACAGGATGACTTTCATTTCTTACAGAACATTTTTCATTCATAAGATCGATTGTCTTGATGGATTCGAAATCCTCATGCGTGGTCTGACAAAAAGGTCTGACCAAAGAGGGATATTAATCCGTCATTCTTTGCTTTTTTGACGAAAAGTTTGGTAGATAGAAAGCTATTATTACATTTGTACTATACAAGACGTATAATACAAGATAGATAACATGGAGGAATCGTATAAGGATCAGCTGGTTACAACCTGGGAGGAGACCTATAAAAAGGGTCAACTTACCCTCTGGATCTTCCTTGCATTAAAAGATGGTGAAAAATATGTGAGTGAAATACGAGAGTTTATTAAGGAGTATTCGGGAGATACTATTCAGTGCGAGGAACAAAGTCTTTACAGGGCATTACGAAAATTTCATCATCTAGAAATGGTTGGATTTTATGAAGGAAAAGGAAACAAAGGACCCGACCGTAAATATTACCAGCTGACTAAACTTGGACTTGAGGTGTTGAATGAATTTATAGACAGAAACATAAAACTCTTTTTCAATAAGGAATTAATTGAATTGTTGGATATAAAACATGATTAAAATGGAACGAAAAAAAATGAACTCCTGTGGTTTACCCTTACTTTAATTATTGTAACTGTAGCATTCAGGTATTTAAGGACATACTTTTTTGAGCAACAACAGATAGGTGCAGCAGGTTTAGCCGGGTTGGTCTATGGGTTGTCTATTCCCATCTTTGCATTGGTATTTGGGGGCAAGAACCTGTTGAATAATCTCCTCTGTAAGATCGGGTTCTACTATAACCTGATCGCATTCCTGATCTATGGGATCATCTCCGAAATGTGGTATCTTTTGAATCTAGCACCTGAATACAAGCTTGTCTGGAATATTCACAGGAATTTGATCTTGTGGGGATTGGGGCTGATCATTCACTTTATACTTTTCCGTTACCTGCGCCAATCAACCCTGAAAGACATCCAGAAGGAAGAAATCTTCGATTGAAAAATAAACCTGACAGGTTTGGCTATCCCTGTTTAAAACCGGTCAGGTTTGTCCAGGAATTACATGAAATTAAAAATAGAGGTAAGCGACCCGTACTCTTGCAGTCTATTTAATGATATAAGAAGTCAGGACTCTGTTACCAGACAGGTAGTAAACCTGTCCTGTGACATCATCAACCGCATAAATTGGTTCTCGGTCCTTACCCAGGTCAATATTACCTTCAACCTGACCGTTGGATTTACTAACCTTTAACAATTGAATGGCTTTTTCCTGCTGAGACATGATCAGCATGTACTCTCGTGTTGACAAGGTAGCCTTATGCCTTGCGTTAGCCTGTTGAAAAGCACTTAAGGCATAGCTGGACGCCTGTGCCCCCAGTTCATTGTATGCTCCTCCAATCTGGTTTACTATCTCGCCGGCAACGGCATCCTCCTGCCTGACTTCATCTTCCACAGCAGCCATCGCTCCTGATATGTAGTAAGAAGAAGCTCCAATATAGGCTCCTCTCACGGCTTCTGCATATAACAGCGCACGCTTCCATCCTGGTTCACGGGGAGCAGGATAATAGGTTTGAAACAGCAGTGACCCATCAAAGCTAAACTTAGCGACATTTTGATCGGAATGGATAAATATACCATTGTCCATAATTTCCAGATTTCTTGGAACTTCTTTGCCATCGAAACTTAATTGTGAGCTGGACAATTCGCTAAACGACTCACTATCCAAATCCACAACTTTGACTGTTCTTGATTTGCTGTCAAAAGCATATATTTTCCCCTCAAACTCTGCAGTTAATTCTGGATTAGTCCTAATGCTCTTGCTCCATTTTAAGGTACCGGACATGGGATCCAGAATGTTCATTGATTCAGTGGTGATATACAAGATACCATTAGATAACGGTACGATACCCACTACCATACCTTCAACTCTAACCGGTTTTTCAAAGGTGATTGTCCCGGTGTTGGGATCGAGATAATTAAGGTAGTTGTTACTGGCTGTTTGCGATACCAACAGAATGCCATCATCGGCTATCATGTAATCGTAAATACCTCCCTTAATTCCAATTCCTCTGCCTTTCTTTCCCCAGATGCCTGAATGCGTTTTGTAATCATATAAATTGATCCTCGTTCTGTTCCCGTCATCAGGAAGAACCAGTATTCCATTATCCAGGAATGCTACCTGGCTCAGTCGTCCTCTTACTTCAAGTGGGGCATCCCAAACCAGGCTACCATCATTCATGCTAAACGCATTATATACATTTGTGTAGGTCATAACAGGCTCTCCACTGGAGGAGGTCATACTCGACTGTGACTCTTTCTGGGATGCCAGATAGAAGATATCGCTTCCTTCAGGTTGGTAATACGCTAATTCTATTTCCATATCTTTCGTCAGATTTTCGGCTGCCTCTTTCATTAATGCCCCAAGGGCACCCAGTTTATCAGCCTGAGCTGACTCAGCTGAATTTACCTCTTTCCAGATTACGTCTCCTGTACCGGCATTCAGTTTATAGTTATTGAAGAGAGTGATAATAAGAAGCTCGTTATTGCCGATCTCGGTTACTGCAACAATCCTACCAAATTTCTCTTTCAAGGTCCAGGAAACAGTACCATCTGACATCTTAACAGATACCATTAAGGGCTTATTGTCCCCACCCTTACCTGCCACAAGTATGGCATCCGAATTATACAACAGAAAATAATCTTCTATCGTATTTATCCCGGCTTTGTAGGAATCAAACACCTCGTTTCCGCTGAGTTGATCAATGAGATGTATGCTATTGTTAGTGGTTACTGTGAAAAACGGGCTGTTGAACAGCTCACTGAAGGCATCACGATGAAGTCCTGCATGTTGCTGTTTACTCCAACGGATCTCACCGGTTTCTGTATCTAACCCGACAAGCTGATTATTGGAACAAACAATCAGATTCCCCAGGCCTGTTACTTCCTGCCATAATATATCTGAAGGCATTTCTTTTGTCCATTTAACCTCAATCTGCCCAAAACAAGCAATTGAACTCAGGGTTAAAAGGATTCCGATGAAAAGATATTTTCCAACTGTTAAAACATGTCCTGGTGTTGAGATGTTCTTCGGTCCAGGAGTAATACAAGTTCTAAAATTATAAAATTGAGAACATCCAATGTTAACTTTTGAATTTCTTTTACTCTGGTTATTTTTTAGTCTTGTTTTCATAGTCTATTATTTAATGAACTGCAGCTATGTCATTATATTGAGCTGTTCATGAAATCGTATGATTCAATCTGCAGTTGGGGTTCTTTAAATAAAATTACTGTTTGTACACAACATTTCCAAGTAATGGTAATTATTCCTTATCCATTACTTGATTCCCTCAACCCACCATCTTCACGATATAGAACCCGGCAAGACTTACCACTGCTGTCAGCACAGCTCCCCAGGCAATATCGATAAATACGATCTGGATCGGCCAGTTTTTCAGGGTTGCCAGGTTGGTCAGGTCGTAGGTGGCATAGGCAATGGCTCCGAACAAAGCGCCCAGTAAAATGGCATTCAGGGCAGAATCTTTATTTACGGAGGGGTAAATCGCAAATATCGATATCCCTATGATGTAAATCAGGTAAAAAATAATCGCAGCAACCCAGTTTACCCGATCACTTAAAAAAGAACCCAGGTATTTCCGGTACAGGTTTTTAGCAATGAATCCCAGCCATACGATATCAATAGCAAAGAAAACGACAGCGGTCAGCAGGTAATTGATGATGATTTTTGCGGTATTCATGGTGGTTTTTAATTATTAAATACTTTTTCTCGTTTAAAATAGCTACATTTCTTGAGATTCTGAATAAAACAAATAAATTTTTATGGAAGAAAAAGACAAACTTGTTGATCAGACTGTCGCTCGACTGCAGTCTATACAAACCCTGGATGAGTTCAAAGCAGCCAAGGATGAAATTATTGACCTGATGGAGCGAATTTTCAAGTCCGGTGTGGATGCCCTAAAAGATTTTTTTGAAAATGTCTTCAGCATGACACCGGAGGAAAAAAAGGAAAAATCATTGAAATTTCAGGATGAGAGTTACCTTCTCGATCCGAAAATTATGAAGGAGATGGAGCGTCTCGACGATTTGCCCGGGGCGGAGGAATTTGGCGATGAGTTTGTGGCTGAAATGGAAAAACGCCTGGGTCCCTACCTGGAGCAGTATACAGAGGAGATGGGTAAAAATATGGATGCATTTATGGGTGGTATGGTAGAAGGCATGGCCGAAGCAATGAAACCGGCAGAAGAGGCAGAAGAAACCGAAGAAGAGTTTGTTTTCGATTACAATAATCCCGATACACCGCAAATGCTCTATCATCTTTATGCAGCCCGGTCCCTTGAGGAGCTGGAAGAGAATAAAGATAGTCTCATTGAAACCCTGGAAGAGCAAATGCAAAGCGATATCTGGGATCTGGAGGTCCTGACAGACAGAGATTTTATGGAACCCCAGGAAGAAGACATTGAAAAAATTGAAAAGATCCTTCACCGCATGAAGCGTTTTAAACCGGAGATAGAAAAGGAATTCACCCGTTTAGCAGAGCTACCCAATGCGGCTGAAAAGGCAGGAGAAATACAAAAAGAGATCATGGGCCGGCTTAATCCCAAGGTAAGGGAGATCAAACGCCACCTGGCAAAGCCATGGAAACGGTGATTGCCTTTAAAAAGGATGATCAAAAAATTGACATGAAAGCCATTCCTTTTTCACAGAAAGGTATGGTTTCTCTGATCAACTTCTGAATATTCCGGTCCATGGAGCGATTTCCTGTTAAGGATCAATATGCTTTTGAGATGGCCCCTTATTAGCTTTCAACTCCTCTGGAGTTGTTTCTCATTCCCATAGGGTAGTGGTATTATATATCCCCCGCTGGAGGGGGAATTAAAGGGGGAGGAGTGATTATACCGGTACCGTCTGACCCATATCGGGTCTGACGGATAGGGTTTTCGTTAATAAAGGCGACTTGGAAAGTCGCCCTACATTGTTCATTGTCTATCCTCAAACCCCAACCCTTCAATATACCCCGTGTTGGGGAAGCAATTTTCAAACAGCGAATTTTCCATGAATTGGTTCAGGGCATTCTGAACCCGAATTGCATCCGGCCGGTTTTTCCGGATGTTTTCATAGGTACTGCGGTCACTCGCTGCATATTCACTGATCAGGTGATAGTCCTCTGGCTCCTCAAAATTCATGATGCCCCGGGTATTGTTCATCTTTTTATAGGGCCAGAAACACCAGCCGATCTGATGCTCATCCAGCAGTGTCCTGAATTGTGCGATCCATTCATCCGTATTCTCACCCGTTTCACCGATATACACGGGAACCTGATTCTCTACCCTGAAATCAAGGTAGGTCTGAATGGCTTCCTGGTTTACCTCGAACCAGTACTTGTGAAATTCATAAACAATATTTTCGCCGGGCAATTCCGTGAACACGTCGAAACTGGTGCTCCAGACCGAACCATTCAGGAAGATGGTATGACGGGGGTCGACCTGACGGATCGCTTCGATCACCCGCTGGTAGATTGAAAACAATACCGGATTCAACGTGTCTAATTCGTCACTAAAATAATGTGCAACCGGCTCGTTCATAATATCATATCCAATAACTGCAGGTTCGTTTTTATACCGGCTCGCGATGTTCACCCAGGTCTCCACCAGCAGATCCTGGGATGACCGGCTCTTGAACAGGTAGGGATAACCATAGCTGTCGTCAATGTTATCCCCGGTCTGTCCGCCGGGAGCGCAATGCATATCCAGCAGAACATACAGCTTTTCTTTTTTGCACCATTCAATTACCCGGTCAAAATAGGTAAACCCGGCGTTCCTTTTTCCCATGTAGCGATCGTCCGTAAATAATTTGTAATGAAACGGCAGGCGAATATGATTGCAACCAATTTTTTTCAGGTATGCAATATCCTCCCGACGGATATAGTTTTCCAGGTAGCGGTCCCAGAAGGCTGTCAGGCTGTCGGGACCGACCAGTTCATGCAGCAATTCATCAATTTTTCGCGGTGCATTCACCTGACCCATTTTAAACATATAGCCTTCCGGAACAAGCCAGTTGCCCAGGTTGGTGCCTTTCAGAATGATCGGGTTTCCTTCCGGGTCAATCAACTGTATCCCTTCCGCATGCAAAACCTTGACCTTTCCGGGTTCTTCATTTTCAGCAGGAGTTCCCGCGTTCTGGCAGCCGGTTACTAATGAAATAACTACTACCAGCAGGATTATAATGATTCGGGTTCTTTTCACAGTAGTATATGTTTTTTGATAATAATATTGGTTAGCGTAATTTTATATAAATCTATTTTAGGAAATCCAATAAGCTTACTCTTCCATCGTGTTAATAAACCAATGTCTGAATAGCATGGGGTGGAATGTTTTCTTCCACTGCCATGGAACCGATTAACAGTTTGTAGGTTATCTCCATATCGCTCTGGTTCATTATAACCGTTGAGATCTTTCCGTCGGTATTCATGAAGGAAGTGCACAACAGATGACTTCTGCTGCTTGTCGTGCTTACTCGTTTAGCATCCGGCTGAATAAATTTGGAAAAATGTCCGATATAATAGTAGGTTGGTGTATAGATCAACTCTCCTGTCGGAGTATCCGCGTGGACCGGTGCAAAACAGAAATTGCGGACGTGATTTGGACCTCCGGTTTCATCCAGCAGAATGTTCCAGTCGGTCCAACCCACTGCCCCTCGATTGAAATCATTGATCATCGAACGGCCATATCGTTCAGCATTTGGCCAGTGCTGGTATCCTTCGGGGCTGAAATTTCCCACACAACCCTCCGTGAACAAGAGGTTTTTGGAAGGGAAAGATTCTTTCACATTGCTCAGGTTGTCATACATGGGTTGTCCTCCGGTCCATGTTTCGTACCAGTGAAATCCAATTCCCCAGGAGTATTTTGAAGCCTCAGGATCTTCAAAGATCGTGTTGGCTCTGTGACTCATTAAGTCCCGGTTATGATCCCACACAACAATCTTTTTGTCTCCAAGACCCTCCTTTTCCATGGTCGGGCCCAGGTGATTTTTCAGGAAATCCCTCTCTTCTTCAGCAGTATAAATGCATGACTCCCACCGTTGAGTTGCCATCGGTTCATTCTGAACGGTAATACCCCAGACCGGGATCCCCTCGCTTTCATAACTTTTTATAAATTTTGTGTAGTAGAGTGCCCATGCCTGGTAATATTCCGGCAATAATTTCCCGCCTCGGAGCATGTGGTTGTTGTCTTTCATAAATCCGGGAGGGCTCCAGGGACTGGCAAACAATGTGAGGTTTCCTCCGGCAGCTTCGATGGCTTTTTTGATCAGGGGGATCCGATAGGTTTTGTCATGATCAATACTGATGATAATTGTATTGAGTCGTTTTTTATTTAGCGTGTCCGGATAATGATCAATGAAAGCCGGTTGCGTAATGCTCTGCAGGACGAGAAAACACAGACACAGGGATATGGATATCCTTCTTGCTGTTTTCATGATTATTACCAGCCCTTCAATTAACAATTCCTCAATTCGTTTTGATCTAATCCCCGGCATGAATCGGGGGTGGAGAGATAAAGTTATACCATACTGTACTTAAATCCAAAATCGGTAACGAGGCCCTGCTGTCGGGTTCCCCTCCATAGGAGGGCAGGCAGTAGCCATTTCAGTGGTTGTGGTTATAGAAAAATTATGAACTACGTCCCACCAGGGACTGAAAGGCATTACGATAAAAAGCCCCAACCAGGGAGGACATGTCTTATTCAATCATAATCAAACCACGATAGGTTCTTGGCCCCATGAGTTCAAGGATATAAATTCCTGAAAAGAGATTTCCCCTATCTAAATCAATTCTATGTACCGTGAGGTTTTTCACAATACGTACAATCTTTCCCGATAGATCAGTAAGGATAAGCTGGAAAGATTCATTGTAAGGATTCTCAAATTCAATCGTTGCTTTTTCACGAAAAGGGTTGGGATAAATGCGAATCCTACCGTTTTCATTTGGCGGTTCAATTCCAGAAGTGGCATCATTATAGATCCTTACGTCGTCAAAAGCAAATCCATCGTTCTCATATACCCCATTTGATGCAAAGAGTATTCGGAAGGTGACCGCTCCATAATCAGCCGGACCTGCAACAGGAGCCCGTACCGTCAACCATCCGTTGCTTCCGGTTCCAAAGGTACCATCCCCTGACCAGCCGTGCCCTGAACCGGTGGTATTCAGCAATCCGACCACATTGGAGCTGTTGTACCAGAGATAGTCAGTGGTTTTTTGAAGGGTATGCCAGGTCTTTTCCAGGTCTTCCGAATATTGAACGGCTGCTCCGTCATAAATCCCTTCGCTATCCCACCATACCTTCATTTCAATAGTGGGCTTGGAGAGCAGAGAGAGATCGAACAGGGGACCCTTCACCCAGGAAGTTTCATTTGGATGGTGGTCCGAGGAAAGCTTTGTCATCCAGGCATTCGATCCTGAAGCCGGAGTGTTGATTGTTGCACCGGAAGGTACTCCAAGTTCCCATGAGCAGTTTGTACCTCCCGTAATCCAATACTCATTACTTCCCTCAAATTCCTCCAGGTAAGGCATACCATCCGTAACAATGATTTTGTCAGATATAATCCGTATTGGTCTGCTGTAAAGGGCGAGTTCAGTTGCAACTGTATTCGTAATCACGCAATGATATTCACCATAGTCTGCCATCTCTGCATTGCTAATGGTATACGTACTCCCGTTTGCCCCGGATATGGAAATGCCATTCAGATACCACTGGTACAAATTATTGTCTCCGCCCACCGCAATGTTTATCGTGCAGGTTGAATCCAATGCAACGGTTAATGTTTGTTCAATGCCAACACTATCCTGTGGTGCATAACCAAAGCTGGTTGACGGAACACCGATGTTCGGCTCAATGTCTTCAAAGGTGAATTTATTATTGTTGATGATTAATTCGTCTAACCAAGTCAAAGGTGATAGATCAGGCAGATCCGTAAATTCATTATAATTTAGGTAAAACCAATACAAGTTTGTAAGGTTTGTAATTTCTTCAGGTATAGCTCCAGCAAAATAGTTGTTGGAGATAATCAAATCTGTCAGGTTTACCAGGTTTCCAATTGCTGACGGGATGGTACCTGAAAACTGGTTATGGGTAAGTTTTAATGTCTGCAAGCTGGTTAAATCCCACAGTTCCGCCGGAAGTGTACCTGAAAGTTGATTCCATTCTAATTCCAATTCTTGCAAAGCCGTTAGATCACCAATATCGGCCTGGATTGTACCGGTAAGGTTATTGTAATTGAGATTCAGATCCAACAGGTTTGTTAAGTTCCAGATCTGAGATGGGATATTACCCGTTAGCTGATTTGAACTTAGATTCAATTCATTCAGATATATTAAGTCCCCAATTTCAGGAGGGATTGGTCCCGTTAGCTGGTTACCAAAAAGACCCAGGTTCTGGAGATTCAACAGGTTGCCAATTTCCGAAGGTATTGTCCCGCTAAGGTGATTATCATACAATAACAAATCCTGAAGATTCTTCAGGTCACCGATCTCATTTGGAATAGATCCTGTAAGGTTGTTGCTATGAAGATCAATGTTTACTACACGGTCAGCCGATACGGTAATTCCATACCAGGTCGAGATGTTTCCTGTAAGCCAGTTAGTGTGATTTGTCCAGTGTGTTCCGTCCGTGCTTTCATACAATGCCACCAGTGCCAGTGAGTCTGATTCAGGATCAAATCCTGCAGTGGTGAAGTAACGGGCTTCCGAGTAAAGACTGGATCCAACAGGGTTTGTTGCCCTGACATGCCAGTAATAGGCAGTCATTTTTTCCAGGGTTTCCAGCTGGTGTGAGGTGGAAGGAATATCAGAGATATCGAATGCCAGGTCATTGAAGGAAATATCTGTAGCTACCTGAAGTTCATACGTTCCTGCATTCTCGGATTCGTTCCAGCTCAGGATCGGGGTTATCTCGACTTCAACTTCACCGTTAGCAGGAGAAAGCAGTGAAGGAACGGAAGGTACCTGGTGGTAATAGGGAACATTCAGACGATATATGGTAAACTGGTCATCGGTCGCATACCAGAGTGATTGACCATCCCATGCCAGCGAAGCATAAGAGCCAGAGGGAGGACTAATACCAAGGGTTCCCAGGTCAAATTCATAGATATAGGCACCCATGGTTGAGTACTTGAAAATATCGTCAGTGAATCCTTCGCTTGAAGTTCCTACCCAAAGGTTAATCCCATCAAAAGCAAGACCGGTGGGATGACCGAAGATCTCGTTGAGGTCAAAGTTCAACAGCTCCTCTCCGTTCCTGTTGTGTTTGTGAAGCGTGCTTGAGTTGTAATTTCCAAACCACCAGTATTTGCCGTCCCAGTCCAGACCGCTATGCCACCAGTGCTGCACATCCAGCGTATCGATCACATTCCCGAGCGTATCCATTTTGTAGTTGTGCACACCCACGACAATCCATAAACCGGTACCGTCCCATGTCAATCCCCTGTCATCCGAAAAACCGAGGACCGGAAAACTGGTGATCACATTCCCGTTTGCATCCATTTTGTAGAGATTTCTCAGGTTATCAACCATCCAGAGGTTCCTGCCATCCCAGGCAAGTCCGGAGGGTCTGCTTCCCGGTGAGGTGAATGAGCTCCTGATGGAGATTGCTGCATGCTGGGGTACTGCCTGAGTGAGAAAACTGTATGGGTTGGAATAGCTGCTCCATCCGTCTTGATTTTTCGCCCTGACTCGCCAAAAAACAGTGCGGTTGCAGGGTAATGCACCCACCTGCCGTGAGTTTTTGATGATGGTTGTATCTTCGTAAATGGTCGTAGAAAACAATGCATTCAGGGAAACCTGAAGATGCCAGGCCGTGACATCGGCAGAAAATTCCCAGGATAGGATTGGGCGAGTGTTGATAGTCAATGATCCATCTGCAGGTGTTAGCAAGACCGGTGGATTGGGAACCGATTTGCTCTCTGAGGTCGAATGAATGGCCCTGTCCGGATTGGATAGTGATTCAAAAACATCCATTCCGGGTTTGAAATTCGAAAAGGCGCAACGATCATTTACAGTAATGAGCAGTAAAGCTGTACATATGATTAGGAACAATCGTGAAATATTAAATTGCATGGATTTGATTTGGATAGATAAAGGTAAACCATACTGTGATTAAATCCAAACATTCATTTATAAGAAAAAAGCGATACGATGACTCTGAATCATAATATCGCTATCCTCATTAAGTGCCTGAAAAAGATCCTGTTACTTTTCAGTTAACCGGTTTATCTCCCGCTGTGGCACCAGCGCTTTGGAGACAGTACCTGCTGTATATGCTTTCTCCAATGCAAAATCTGAGGTGACTTTTATATCCTTCGAGGATGCCCCGATTTTCAGTGTATAAGTACCAGCCTCTGCAATCCATGTAGAGGTAGCTTCATCAAATGAAGCCAGGTCTTTTGTTGTAATGGTAAAATTCAGGGTCTCGGCTTCACCAGGTTCCAGAAGCCTTGTTTTTCCAAAAGCCACTAACTCTTCAGCAGGTTTGTTCAATTTCACTTCAGGTGCACTGGCATAGACCTGCACCACCTCACGGCCTGCAACATCCCCGGTATTTTCAATGGAGATGGAAACCGTCAGTTCTCCCTTGAAATCGGTGGTGCTGAGCTCCAGGTTATCGTATGTAAAGGTGGTGTAAGATAATCCATAACCAAATTCATAGGCAACCGGTACGTCGAATGTGTTATAATACCGGTAGCCAACATAAATATCCTCCTCATAGACCACTTCCCATGGCATCCTTCGCATAAACGAAAAACCCGACTGGTCTGGAGAACTATCCTCTTCACCTTCTGCCTTTATGGCTTGACCCGGAAAGTTTTTTGCTGAGGGAGAATCTTCATATACTATCGGGAAAGAAATGGCAAGTTTACCGGAGGGATTCACTGCACCACTCAGGACATCGACAATTACATTTCCTGCCTCCTGCCCGGGTTGCCATGCACAAAGAACAGCATCCGGGAACCCACGCCAGGTGGCAGTTTCGATCACACCGGCAATATTCAGCACAACAATGACCTTTTTCCCTGTAGCATGAAACGCTTCCGCGACATTCCGGATCATCTCTTTTTCAACCGGGGTAAGGTAAAAATCACCATCAACCGGTTGTCGGTCACCCCCTTCGCCTGCATTGCGGCCAATGGTGATCAGTGCTATTTCTGCCTTTCTTGCAAACTGCTGCGCCAGGTCCACAGTAACATTCATTTCCGGTAGACATACCTGCCCCCTCATGAAGGCTTCAAACATGTTCCTGGGCTTTGGAAGCTTTTCCCTTTCCACTGCAATGTATTGATTGTACACTACTGCCAGCTCCTCATCAGGAATATACCCCCCGTTCTCCAACCCATCAAACAGTGAAATGGTATACGCTTCGTTCACATCACCGCTTCCTGTACCTCCGGAAATGATATCATACGATGTGTTTCCAAAACATGCCACCCCTTTTATGGCGGGATCAATGGGAAGAGCATGCTCACTGTTTTTTAGCAATACCATACCCTCCGCTCCAGTATGGCGGGCAACTTCAGCGTGTGCCGTTAGATCAGGGGCACCTGAGTAAGGATAATTGTTGTAGCGGGGACTTTTCATCATCACACGAAGTACCCTTGAAATATTTACATCCAGTACCGATTCATCCAGAACGCTATCCTTTACTGCTGTAATAATTTCTTGGATCTGGTTTGGCCTTCCAGGCATGATGACATCGTTTCCAGCTTCCATCTGTGCAACAACATCGCTTCCACCACCCCAGTCTGTCATTACATACCCTTCAAAACTCCAATCATCCCGAAGAATCTTAGTTAACATATCGTAGCTCTCGGAAGTGTATGGACCGTTCACTTTATTGTAAGAAGACATCACCGTCCAGGGTTGGGCTTCGGTTACAGCGATCTCGAAACCCCTCAGGTAAATCTCACGAAGTGCACGCTCACTGACAATAACATCAACAGACATCCGGTTGGTCTCCTGGTTGTTGACCGCGAAGTGCTTTATGGATGTCCCTACGTTGTTCGACTGAATACCCTTTACCATAGCAGCGGCCATTTTCCCCGTTACAAGCGGGTCCTCTGAATAATACTCAAAATTGCGCCCGCAAAGCGGATCCCGCTGTAAATTCATTCCCGGCCCTAAAATTACATCAGCACCATACTCCAAAACTTCATTACCCATCACCTCACCAACACTGTACACCAATTCGGTGTCCCAGGATGATGCCAGTAATGTGGCAATGGGAAATGCAGTACAGTAATAGGTATTATCATCTCCTTCCCGTGTTGGAGAAATCCTCAATCCGGCAGGACCATCAGCCAGTACCTGGCTGTTAACTCCCTTCTCGGGGAACTCTGCCATAAATCCTGCTGCCCCGGGAAGATAAGTCCTGACCCGGTCAACCATGCTGGTATAAACAGTATCTTCTCCAGACTCATCACGCTGGCCTAACTGCCTGAGAATGGAATCAGGCAGGTTTATAAACATTCCTGTTCCTACCAGGTATTGTGCCTTCTCTTCAAGGGTCAGCGTGGAAATGATCTCCTTGATTTTTTTGTCCTGGTGACTTTCTGAATCACCGGATGTACACTGTATCATCATGCTTGCAAAAAACAATGCACTGCATGAAACCAAAATTGCTGATTGTATTTTTTTCATCTTATTGAATTTTTAGTTTTCCCATAAAGATAATCGATAAAAAAAAACTAAAAATTCTTGCATAATATATTTTTTTATATTAAGTTTGTAACGCAAACAAAAATGTAATACAAACAAAATTGAATTACCATGTATAAAAAACTGGATTCAAAGCAGATTGAAAAGAGTGTTATTTTCCTGCAAAGCCGTGATGGCATCCTGGATATTTTCTTTGGTTTGGTGCTGGGTGCTGCCGGGATAAATGGCATTTACACCTACATGGAATGGATCATTCCATGGTACATTCGCTTTCTGATTCTCATCCTGCTGGTACCGATACTGCTTGCCAAGTACTTCATTACTTCTCCCAGGATCGGTTTTATAAAGATGAGACCGGTAAAAGGGGGAAGGCGTATTATACTGCAGGTTTTTCTCCTGATCAGTTTCGCATTAACAATCCTGATGCTCGCTGCCTCAATCTTCAAAGTGCAATTCATCCAAGGTCAGATGCTCAGTATTCCTCCGGTCATTCTGTTCGGAGCGATCCTGTTGCTGATGAGTTTTATTGCCTGGCTGATTGGTCTGTACAGCCTTTACGTTGTTGGGCTGGCAGCAGGGATTGGCTTTTTTCTTGACGAGCCATTGGGGCTGGATGCAATTTTGAATCTTCCCGGGGACCTGTTTATTTTCTGCATTCCCGGAGCATTGATCATCCTGTATGGTGCGATCAGGCTTTTCAGGTTTCTGAAAACTCACCCGCTGCAAAACATCAAAGCTGATTATAACCATGAATGAAGATATGATCTTCAAGCAGGTCATCGGGACGGATAAGATCATCCATGAACCTGCGCGGATTGTTTTGCTGGCTATCCTTGCAGCAGCAGAACAGGTGGATTTCACGTTTTTGTTGAATGAGACCGGACTATCACAGGGGAATTTATCGAGTCACTTGAGCAAGCTGGAAACTGCGGGCTATATCTCCATTGAAAAAACCTTCCATAAGAAGCGTCCACGAACCCTTATCTCTATGAATAAAAAGGGAAAATCGGCATTTGAAGAATACCTGAAAACAATGAAGGAGTTTTATAAAAAGCTTTAATGGGTGTTATAGAAATACTGGGTATTGATTCAACGGATTAAATAAATCTATTGTTTTTCAAATCCGAAATCCCTGCTTGCTGGCAGACAGGCGCAATCCGAAATTAATATTATTCCACATACCGTTCCTCTAACGCCCCAATCAATTGCATTGATTCATCAGAAAATCCAGGATATCTCCCATCAGAACGGTTATGCTAAATGTGGTTTTCATTTTGGTGGTAATTTTAGATTTGACCTGGACAAACAAAGGACGAAAAATAATGCATAGAGCTAACCTATCCATGTGAGATTTTGGTGAAAAAAAAAGAGCAACACGTAGTTGCTCTTTTTTATGGATAAATAAACGCTATCTTATTTTATCAACTTTGTTTGAGGAGTAGCTGATTTTTAATGCATTTGCTCTTCTCAGAGCCATTTTGATATCGATAATGATTCCCATTTTGGTATCTTCATCGACTTTCAGGGATACCAGCATTTTGTTCCGGTCGTTTTCATCCATCGCATCGCGTTCCTGCGCAATAAAATCCTGGATATCTTTCACCTGCTTGAACTGGTCGTTCAGCTGGATTCTGGGCTCTGTGCCAAACATCGCCTGGTGTTGAAGCAACGGCTCTCCGATATAGATAAAGCTAACCAGTGATTTCTTTTCCAGTTTTTCAGCTTCGGTGGCATCGGGTACCTTCACGGTGATTTTCAGGTCCACTTCCCGCATAACCGTTGTAGTCATAAAGAAGAACAACAGCATAAAAACAATATCGGGGAGTGAGGCAGTGTTCAGAGCACCAACCCTCTTTTTTTCTTTCTTCTTAAATTTCGACATTATCTTCGTCCTCCAATTTCTTTTGGTTCTGCTTCTGACAGTACAGATGGGTAATAGTCCTTAACCGCTTCCATTCTTGCCTCATCCAGGTCGGCATATTTCATTCCGAATTGCCGTCGGGCAATCTCATTCCTGAGCTCCTCCTTTGCAGCGATCAATTCATTCTGTACTTTAATGTACATACCGTAGGATGTCCCCCTGTCGTTTCGAATCGAGATTACAGCGTTTTTGGTTACCATTGTCGTACCAAAAAATGGAAGATCTTTTTCCACTAATTCCGGCAGATTGGATTTATTTTCAGGATTGGCAATAAACTCCTTGGTTAATTCACGCAGTTCAAAAACACTGGTGCGTTTGTTTTCAACAAGCAGTTCATCGTCTTTATTTATCAGTACAACAAACACGTTCCTATCATGGATCTCATCCGTTTGCTCCGGTTCATTCTCGTCAGGCAACTGTGGTAAACCCCTCATCAATCCGGTATCCACGTCCATTGTTGTAGTGACAAGGAAGAAGATCAGCAGGAGGAAGGCAATATCTGCCATGGATCCTGCATTTATAGGTTGTAGTTCCCTTTTTGCCATATCTGGTCAAGGTTTGGGAAGCCCGGGGGCTTCCTGATTATTTAAAATACTTTTCTATTTCTGAATACAGAATAGAAAGAACTGCCAGGCCTGCCAGGATATAGGCTGTGAACAAGCCGGTACCGGCAAGTTTGAGTGTCGATGGCACATTATCTTTCCCTTCGTAGTGTGGCATATCCAGAACTACATCGGATGCAAGTATCCAGGCAACAAAGATCAGGACGGCAACGCCCACCAGGGTAATCACGGTTCTTTTTATTGCTTTTGGATTGGCCA
>CAZTES010000016.1:0-30025 GCA_964612275.1 uncultured Rikenellaceae bacterium | reverse complement strand
CATTATAGGCAAAATCGATTGACCAGACTTTCAACGGATTCTTCTCTGATTTGCGATCATAACCGGAATAATCTATGGCAGTTCTTGATGTAAATGATTTCAGGGCTATGACTGTCTCTTTTCCCAGAACAGTACAAATGCTATCCATCACCTCCCAGGAAAGTTCATGTTGACCCGAAGTGGAATCGACCTCCTCTTTTGTTATTCGGATGTCCTCCGGTAACGTGTTGGTATTTGACTGGAGTTCTTTCTTCAATCCACTGATACTACCCTGAGCAGCAACCTGGTTCACTAATTCTCCTCTTCCTTTCAGCAGGTCGCTGACCCCTTCCAGATTATCCTCTATGGATAATGATACCAGGTTCGCTAAGGCTGTATTTTCGATCCCGCCCGGAAGCTGGACTTCGGCCGGAGTAATGATGTCAAATACAATTTTCGAAGTACCGCAGGAGGAAAGAAGAGGCAAAATTGCAAATGCAAAAACCAGTATTGGTAATGTTCTTCGCGTCATTGTTAAACCATTAGCTTGTCTTTCATACGACGTCTTAAAGATAATAATTTATCCGGATCGTATTGACCTGAAGAATGCAAATACAATTGTGAACAGAGTGGAACAGGTGGATAACAAAATATTCTCCCGGGAGTCCGGAAAGACAGATCATATGCTTTACAATGCCTTTGAAGGGGGGCGCACAAAATTTATGTGGCAGTGCACCCCCTGCCTGTCCAGGCTCTTCTCTTTCCGGTCAACAGAAGAGAAAGACAGAATCGATTAATGGAACGAGTATTTAATGATTACAGGATTGACTAATCTCTTATAATCATTGAACTTCATTCTGATCAGTTCGGTATGCGACCCGGCATTAAATGAGATCTCCTCGTTATCTGCCAGGCTCGCAGCGACAAATACCCCCATGTCCCACAGATTGCCAAAAGGAGGCATGGCTCCTATTTCACAGTTTGGAAAGATGTCCTTGAATTCTTTCTCCTGTGCCAGTTCGATTTTTTTAGCGCCAAGGGCTCCCTTTAACAGGTCAAAATCTACCTTGTAAGAGGCAGGAAGTACAGCCATTGCCATTTTACCATCGATTTTTACAATGACTGTTTTGGCGAGCTCTTTCCCGGGAACATGAGCAGAAGCAGCAACTTTTTGCGCTGTGAAAGCTTTGGAGTGAGTGATGGAAATGTACTCAATTCCATGTTTGTCCAGAAATTCTTTTAGTTTTTTTACGATCATGCTGTGTGTTATGAAAATTGGTTTGTTAACACGATTGGTTTAGTGAAACACTATTGTATCCAGGGATCATCAATCCTGGTAACGAAAAGAGAGACTGATTCGTGTACGGTAAGCTGTGACTTTTCCACCCTCAACCTTGAGGTCCTGAGAAACCACTTCAGCAATCCGAAGATCTTTCAGTGATCTTCCCGCTGTTTCAATGGCAGTTTTAGCGGCATCCTCCCAGGATACCGTGCTGGTGCCAACCAGTTCAATCACTTTGTAAACGCTTGAATCCATTTCTTTTCCTCCTTTTTAAACAAAGGTAATAAAAAGCCTGATTCAAGTCAAGAGCGAAAAGACCAGTCAGCGATCTACGGTTACAATAAATGCAAGAGAATCTATAACAATTAACGAATAACTGTTAACATCATTATGTATTCATTCCTCCGCAGACATGGATTACCTGTCCGCTGACATAGGAAGAGAGGTCCGAAGCAAGAAAAAGTGCAGTATTCGCTACATCATAGGGGGTTCCTCCCCGTTTCAATGGTATCATTTGTATCCACTGGTTGCGTACATCTTCAGGGAGTTTTTCTGTCATCTCCGTTATGATAAATCCGGGTGCAATGGCATTGCAGCGGATGCCACGCGATCCCACCTCTTTGGCAACGGATTTTGTAAACCCGATTATTCCTGCCTTGGAGGCTGCATAATTACCCTGGCCGGCATTTCCGCTTACACCAACTACGGAACTCATATTAATGATTGACCCTCCACGTTGTCTGAGCATGGCAGGTTGAACACATTTGGTGAAGTTAAATACCGATTTCAGGTTAACCCCGATAACAGCATCCCACTGCTCTTCTGTCATCCTCATTAACAGGGTGTCGCGCGTAATACCGGCGTTGTTGACCAGCACATCGATCTGACCGAACTCTTCCAGGATTTGCTTAACTACTATATCGGTTTCATCCAGTTTACTGGCGTTGGATGCATACCCGACACCCTTTACTCCCATTATGGCAAGCTCCTTTTCAAGGGATTTGACATTATCATCATGTTCCAGGTCAGTAAAGGCAATGTTTGCTCCTTCTTCAGCAAATCGCATGGCAATAGACCTTCCGATGCCTCTTGCAGCACCGGTTATTAATGCTGTTTTTCCTTCTAATAGTTTCATATGGAAAGATTTTGGTACTCGTTGCTGGATTCTTGGTACTCGGTCCTGTTAAACCAGGACAGTACAAAATTAAAACAGTAAAGGGTTAATATTATTGAATGTTGAATGTTGCCCCAAAGGGACGCCTATGGCGGATGCTGATAGTTGAGTGTTCCTCGCCCCCTCCCCTTCTCTTCGTCACTCAGTCTCTAAGTCCCTTCGTCAACTTCATCTTTAACCCTTCATCCATCATTCTTCCCCAATGCTTTCGCCATTGTCCGGCCGATATCTGCCGGTGATTCCACCACATGGATCCCGCACTCGTCCAGGATCTTCATTTTTGCGGCTGCTGTATCGGCTTTTCCCCCGATGATTGCACCGGCATGCCCCATCCTTCTGCCTTTTGGAGCAGTTTTCCCGGCAATGAATCCAACCACGGGTTTGGTTCCGTTTTCTTTTATCCAGTATGCGGCATCGGCTTCCATGTTTCCGCCGATTTCACCGATCATAATAATTCCTTCGGTTTCCGGGTCATCCATAAATAACTGAATGGCATCCAGGGTGGTTGTTCCCACAATGGGATCGCCCCCGATCCCGATACAGGTTGATTGCCCCAGTCCAAGTTTCGTCACCTGGTCCACCGCTTCATAGGTCAGCGTTCCGGACCGGGAAACAATTCCAATGCTCCCCTTTTTGTGAATGAATCCGGGCATGATCCCAACCTTTGCCTCTTCCGGGGTGATCACTCCCGGGCAATTCGGCCCTACAAGCGTAACATCCTTGTCGCTCAGATACTCTTTTACCCGGACCATATCGGAGGTGGGAATGCCTTCGGTGATGGTTACAATGACTTTTATTCCTGCATTGGCTGCTTCCATAATGGCATCGGCAGCAAATGCGGGTGGTACAAAAATGACCGACACATCGGCGCCTGTTTTTTCGACCGCTTCCTGAACAGTATTGAAAACGGGCTTATCCAGGTGTTTCTGGCCACCCTTACCAGGAGTGATACCTCCGACAACCCGGGTACCGTATTCGATCATTTGCGTAGCATGGAACGTTCCTTCGCTTCCGGTGAATCCCTGTACCAGGACCCTCGAATGTTTATTAACCAGTACACTCATAGTTTTGAAAAATGGTAAATATTATACTTTGTTTTCATTCCTGATCTTGCTAAGGTATAAAAATTTATTAAACAGAAAAGTATTCCCTGTCTCTTCATTACGGGCGCCCTATTCATCTGTTTTAGCAGCTTTTTACCTAACTTAGTCATCGTTTTCAAAACGGATCAAATCCTAAAGCGATGACAACATTATACGGGTTGATACTTTCATTCATCCTCCAGTTTGTAGCGGCCTTTCTGGCAATCAGTCTGACGAAATTTACAAGGTACAACTTATCGTGGATTCTTATTTCGCTGGCACTCATTCTGATGGCTATGCGGCGGTTCATAGAGATACTCCCCTATGTATATCCCTCCTATACGCGGGACTTTGCCATGTTGAGTATATGGTTCGGGATTGCAACCTCTGTGCTGGTTACGGCAGGTATCCTGCTGGTAAAAAAAATCTTCAGGTCGCTCTCGGTCTCCGAACGGATCAGAAGAATATCGGAAGCGAAGGTGCTGAGTGCGATCATTCAAACCGAGGAAAGGGAACGCAAGCGTTTTGCGAAAGACCTGCATGACGGGCTGGGCCCCATCCTCTCCACCATCAAAATGTCCTTTTTAGCTCTTCAGCGTGCAGAACATCCGGAGAGGAATGACAAAGTCATTAAAAATACATCGGAATTGATTGATGAGGCAATTGATAGCCTGAAGGAGATAACCGATAACATCAGCCCGCATATACTTGCCAATTTCGGGCTTGAAACCATGCTGAACTCCTTTATTACAAAAATCAATTATGCAGGTAAGATCCAGGTGAACTTTAAGTCCAACCTGAAAGGTGAACGATTTATCCCCGAGGCAGAAGTAATTCTTTATCGAAGCATCTGCGAATTGATAAACAATACCATTCAATATGCCGGGGCGGGGAATATTGACCTGAACCTGGTCCGGACACCCGAAGTACTCCTGATCAACTACAGGGATGACGGAAAAGGATTTGATACCGGTGTGACAGAAAGTGATGAACTGGAAGGCACGGGTTTTTACAATATCCAATCCCGGATCAATTCAATCCGCGGGGATTTTACCCTGCAGAGTGAACCCGGCATGGGAATGGAAGCTACCATTGTTGTTAAATCAAAAGAGATCAAGAAATGAAAAAGATAAAAGTTTTTCTGGTGGATGACCACCAGCTCTTCAGGAATGGACTCTCCCTTCTGATGGAAAATGAAAAGAATATTATCATAACCGGTGAAGCAGAGAATGGGCAGCAGTTCCTTGAATCCATAACGGAGGAGCAACCCGATATTGTGTTAATGGACATTGAGATGCCTGTCATGGATGGTTTCAAAGCCACCGAGGAAGCATACGCAAGGTACCCGGACATGAAGGTCATCACACTGACCATGTTCGGTGAGGAAAACTATTACCTGAAAATGATTGAAGCAGGAGCCAAAGGATTTTTGCTGAAAAATTCCAGTATCGATGAAGTGATTAAAGCAATAAAAACAGTCCATAACGGCGGGACCTATTTCAGCCAGGAGATCCTGTATAATGTAGTGAAGAACATCCAGGAGGAGCGCAAAGAAGCGGGTCCGCCCATTCAGTTATCTACCAGAGAGGGCGAGATTCTTCAATTGATCTGCAAAGGGTTTTCCAACACGGAGATCGCTTCAGAACTCAACATCAGCAAACGAACGGTTGAAAAACACCGGTCCAATATTCTGGACAAAACAGCCACACACAATACAGCCAGCCTTGTAATGTATGCGGTTGAAAATAAATTAATTACATTGTAGAACAACGGTATAACTGCGTATAAATACCTACCTTCAGTACCTTCCAATACCGATCGTAATTGGCACCCTTATTTAGGGTATTTCACGGCTTTTATAGTTTTATTTCACTGCTTACATTAGCTGAAAATTACCTTTTGTGGAAAAACTTTTTGACCGCCTGAAAAAAGATGTCAGATTTCAACATGGGTTGACTTCCTGTATCAATTGCGGAACCTGCACAGCCATCTGTCCTGCTGCTGCCATTTATGATTATGATCCCCGCGAAATAGCTGACCAGCTCCAGGTAGATGATGAGACAATCCTTGAGAAGCTGCTGAAAGGAGATGATATCTGGTATTGCGGTCAGTGCATGTCCTGCAAAACCAGGTGTCCGCGTGATAATGCCCCGGGCCTTTTGATCCTGGCTCTCCGGAATTTATCCATTGAAACGGGATATTATATGCATTCCCCGAGGGGACGACAGATGTATGCCCTGAAAAAACTAATTGGAGAAACGATTCTTGCCAAAGGCTATTGTGTTCACGCCGATGGAGTAGATACTACCCTCTTTCCCGAATTGGGACCCATATGGGACTGGGTAAAGAAAAACAGCGAAGAAGTGTACAACTGTTTTGGCAATTCATACAATCGCAGAGGATCGGGCGTGTTGCGGAAACTATCCGACGAAACCATGCATGAATTGAATGAAATATTCGCTGTTACAGGAACAACAGAGCGGTTTAATCAATTTGAGGAGGATGCATTAGAGCAGGCGGAAAAAACCGGAATCGACTTTGATGAATCCATCCTGAATGAATATTTCCGGAAAACCTATGAGAACCCCGATTATGACGACAAAAGCCAGTAATATACCTTTTCTCTGGAGAGAATACCAGAAGGAGATTGCCGATGATCACTACTATTACGTGAGAAGTTGTATCCGGCAGAATTTTTTCCCGGGGGCAGAGCAAATTCTCATCACCCTGTTGAAAAAAGATCTTGAGATTGACCTGTGCGTGGATTCCGAACACACGACGTGTACAGGCATTGCCTATCATGTCGACCTGGTTAAACTGGAAACTACAATGACAGTTAATGCCAGGCAGTTTGCTCTCATGACAGAAGCAGGATACAGCAATTTTCTTGTTTCTTGTGTCACATCATTCGGACTCTATAACGAAGTGCTTGAAATATGGGAAAAACATCCTGAAATTGAAGAACAGGTACGGCAATACCTTCTGAAAGCCACAGGAAGAACATTTAACAAACCCAAAAACCTGGTTCATACCAGTGACATCATTTACAAATACAAGGATCTGCTTGCTGATAAAATCCGGTACAAACTGATCAATCAGGACACGGGTGAGCCGCTGCGGGTAATTGACCACATCGGTTGTCACTATGCCAAGATCTTTCCTGAAAAAGGAGTCGGCGGGGCTGAATACCCCAGTGTCCTCTCCGGCACGGTTCAAGCCTTTGGAGGCAGATCAATTGATTATCCTGAACGAAGGATGTGTTGCGGATTTGGCTTCAGGCAATATTTCCTGAAGTCCAGCAGGGGGTACTCCCTGTCGACCGCCTATAAAAAATTCAAGGCAATGGAACCCTACAAGCCGGATCTGATTGTGGCAAACTGCCCGGGCTGTAATTATTTCTTCGACCGCTGGCAATACGTGATCAGTGAACTGAAAGGGGAAACCTTTGGCGAGGAGGGGAATGGGATCCCGGTGCTCTCTGCAGAAGAGCTGGCTGCTCTTTGTTTGGGATATGATCCGTGGGAGATCGGACTGCATATGCACCAGACGGCTGTTGAACCCCTGTTGATAAAAATGGGTGTCCGCTTTGATCCGGATGAAAAATACAGAGGATTTTCCGGCGAACAACTTAAAAAACCTAAAATTCCCGAACTGTTAAAGGCTTATTGAGCAATGAAAAAGATGGATTTTGACTGCGTTATTGTAGGAGCCGGACCAGCCGGTTTAAAAGCCTCCAGTATGCTGGATGCTGAAGGCTTTACTGTCTGTCTGCTCGAAAAGGAGAAAATCCCCGGAGGAAAGCTGAATACCTGGTATGAGCTGTTCCCCCACCATGAATCTGCACAGGCTATCCGTGAACAGATGCTCGCTGCTACAGCTTCGCAGATCTTCACGTCGGTGACCATTAAAAGCATCTCCCGAACGGACAGTGGGTTTTGCGTGAGAGACCGGAATGAGGATGAATATTGTGCTCCTGCATTATTGATTGCCACCGGGTTTAAACCGTTTGATGCCTGTCAGAAGGAAGAGTATGGGTATGGAATATATGAAAATGTTATCACCTCGGTTGACCTGGAACAGATGTTCAGAGAGCAACGTCTTGCTAATGCAGCAGGTGAGGTTCCGCGTAAGATTGCCTTTATACACTGTGTGGGATCGAGGGATATCAAGGTAGGCAGTGAATTCTGTTCGGCAAACTGCTGCATCACAGGGATAAAGCAGGCCATTGAGTTGAAAAAAAAGATCCCACACCTGAACATCTATTGCCTCTATATGGATCTTCGGTTGGGCGGACGGTTTTTCGAGGACTGCTATAAAACGTCGCAGGTTAAACACAAAGTGCAGTTTATCCGCGGCAGGTTATCGGAGACCAATGAAAATCCCGATCAGACGATCATTTTACGGTACGAGGATACCCTGGCAGGAAAACCTGCTAAACTAACTGTTGATATGGTCGTGCTGCTGGTTGGCATGCACCCCGATCCTTCCATTCTGAATCTGTTGCCCGATATTGATGAACAGGTTGGTTCCGATGGATTTTTTGGTGACGGTATGATAGACCAGGAAGGACAATCGATGGATGACGGTTTGTTTTTTGCCGGTGCTTGTACCGGCCCAAAAAGTATCATACAATCGACCGATGAAGCATCAACGGTGGCTTTCAGGGTAATCCAGTACCTGAAAGAGAAACTGCATACCGAAACGGAGGATCAACATGGCAAACTTTGGATTCGGCATTCAGGATGACCTGATGATCGACCACGACAGGCTCTCCCCGGCATACGAGGCAGTACTGGAAGAGGTGCCATCAATCGCTGCATGCATTTCGTGCGGGAGCTGTTCAGGTACCTGTGTTGCCTTTTTTCAATCCGGTGCAGGATTCAGAAAACTGGTCATGCTTTTAAAGAATGGCTCATATGACCAGCTGCAACAAGCATTGGATTATTGCCAGTTTTGCGGCAAATGTTCTCTGGTCTGCCCCCGGGGTATCAATACACGGAGAGCCATACTGGAAATGAGAAAACAGTTTAAAACTCAGGGCCATGACATTGTTTGAAGTATTTCTTATTCTTCCATTCACGCTGGGACTATTGATTCTACTCGGGGTCCTTACGGTTAAATATTATCAATGGTTCAGGGCACTTAATCCAAGAAACAAGCTCAGGTTGTGGAGATCCTTATCCAGTAAACAGACCTTCTCTTCCATTGCCGAAATGTTCAGGGAATGTTTGCTGCACCTGAGGATTTTTCATCAGAAGCGGCGTTTATGGTACATGCACATGAGTCTTGCCTTCGGATGGTTCCTGCTTATCGTGGTGGGACATGCTGAATCGGTATTCAGTACAGGACATATCATCAGCTCACCCTGGAAATCAATATTTTTCGACTATTTTTCCAGAAATCAGGAAGCAGGGGGATGGCTTCTGCAGGGATTCAACCACGGGATGGATCTGATCCTTCTGTTTATACTGACCGGATTATCCCTGGCACTCTATAAGAGAATAAATTCCAGGCTGTTCGGTTTGAAGAAAAGACCCATTCACTCCTACCCCGACCGGCTCGCCATGCTGTTTCTGTGGTTTATCTTCCCGATGAGGTTTGTTGCTGAAGCACTGAATCATACGTTTTATGGAGGTGGCGGTTTCATGACCGGTTTCTTCGGTGATCTCATTACCCTGCCCGATAAACTGAATTATATTTCTGATGTTGCCTGGATTGGGTACTCGATCACACTGGGTGGATTCTTTTTTGTCCTTCCCTGGTCAAGGTACATGCACATCCTGACCGAAGTGCCCCATATTCTGCTGAAAAATGCTCATGTTCAACCCTATCAGGACAGTGGGTGTACCGAGTTTAGTATTCATGCCTGTTCTTCCTGCGGTATCTGCCTGGATAGCTGCCAGATGACAAACCTAGACTCATGCAACGGACAATCCTATTATTTCATCAGAACAGTGCGCGACCAGCCCGGTGTGCCTGAAAACCGAATGATGAATTGCCTGATGTGCGGGCGATGCTCGGCGGATTGCCCGGTGCAGGTGGATACACTATCCATCCGGATGAACGAGCGGATCCGGATGAATGATGAGCTTCCGTTTGATTATAGTTATCTGGATCATGTGGTAAAGAAAACCCCCAGGGCGAGGATCGCTTTTTTTGGCGGGTGCATGACACAGCTGGTTCCCGGTATTTCGGCTTCGATGAAAAGGATCTTTGATTTTTATTCAGAAGATTATTTAATGATCGATGAAAACGAAGCCATCTGCTGTGGCAGACCATTGTTTCTTTCCGGTCAGAAAAAGGCATACTTTGAGATCATGAAATATACCCGGGAAAAAATACTCTCCTGTAAGCCGGATCTGATCATTACCTCCTGCCCCATCTGCCTGACCACCTTCAGGAACCACTATTTCTTCCCCGTACCGGTTATCCATCATACCCAGTATCTTGAATCGATGATCAGCCAGGGATTTCTGCCCCCGGGTCAGTCTGATACTAAAACGGTCTATCACGATCCCTGTGAACTGGGCAGATACTGTGGTATTTACAGTGAGCCACGCCGGGTGCTACACAACATTGTGGAGCTCCAGAATAAAACCTACAGACAGGACCAGGGACTGTGCTGCGGAGGCAGCATCGCCGATCTTGAGATGGATTTTGAAGACAAACGGAGCATTGCGGCTGATGCCATCCGGCAACTCGTTTATCCCGATACCCGGGTGCTGGCAACAGCCTGTCCTTTGTGTAAAATAACCTTCCGGACTCCCAATATCATTCCGGTCAGGGACGTTGCCGAACTCTATGCAGAAGCATTGAAAATATCAATTCCTGCCCGTGAACTGGCTGCAAGAGAAGCATTGATGGAGAATTGAAAAAAACCCGTCATTCGATTTTCGGTCACCGATTTACTACCGGGTATTCTTCCACAGACCAGGTAACATCGGGGGGTATTTACTCCTGAAAAAATTCCCTGCATCCCGCCAGATGGAACGTTTGGTTTTTCAATCAACTCTGCAGTTCTGACGAAGGCTTTTTTGTTACATACCCCCCGGCTTGTCACATAGTGATCCCTTACGGGAAAAGCCGGGGCTATTGGTATTGAACCACTCAGTGGTTTTAAGCTCCTTAGGAGCGGTACGTTGGTAGTCCCGGGTGAGTGAACGTAAGTGAACGCCTGCCTGACAGCAGTCAGGTAACCCGGGTGTTAATAGAATACGTAAAAACACGGTCCAACTGCGCAATAAATAAGCAGTAAATCCTTTCCTGGACCATCTTACTCCAGGCTGAAAACAGAACGTAACTGAAAATTCAATATTCGATATTCGATATTCGAAATTCCATATTCCCCTTTCCTTTCTATATTTGCAGTATCTTTACAAGTGATCAGAAAACTCCGAACACAATGTTGGATCATTCTACCATTTGTGCCATAGCAACTCCTGCCGGAATGGGTGCTATAGCTGTGGTACGCCTTTCCGGTCCGGACGCAATAAACATTTGTGATCAACTCTTCTTTTTCAAAGACTCAAAGAAAAAGCTGGCAAGCCAGAAGCCGAACACCCTGCATTTTGGTGTGATAAAGGACAGGGGCCAGGTGGTGGATGAGGTGGTTGTCGGGTTGTTCAAGTCGCCCCACTCCTACACCGGCGAGGATGTGGTCGAGGTATCGTGTCACGGAGCGACCTACATCCAGCAGAAGATCCTCCAGTTGCTGGTTGATCATGGAGCCAGGCTCGCCGGTCCGGGCGAATTTACGATCCGGGCGTTTCTGAATGGTAAAATGGATCTATCACAGGCTGAGGCAGTTGCCGACCTGATCGTCGCTTCTTCCGAAGCTTCGCACAGGGTGGCGATGCAGCAGATGAGGGGTGGTTTTTCTGATAAGTTGAAAAAGCTTCGGGAGCGGTTATTACATTTTATTTCCATGATCGAGCTGGAGCTCGACTTTGCGGAAGAGGAGGTTGAGTTTGCCGACCGGAAGGAGCTGAACGAACTGATCCGGTCGATCCACAGCATCATTCAGGGATTGGTGGAATCTTTTAAACTTGGCAATGTAATCAAAGAGGGTGTCCCGGTAACTATTGTGGGTCAGCCCAATGTCGGGAAATCCACCCTGTTGAATGCGCTTTTGCAGGAAGAGAGAGCCATTGTATCAGAATTCGCAGGAACCACGAGGGATGCGATAGAGGATACCTTTGTGATCAAAGGGATCAGCTTCCGGTTTATCGACACTGCCGGCTTGCGTGAGACAACCGATGCGGTCGAAACCATGGGTGTTGAACGCACCTTGCGGAAGATCGGGCAGGCCAGGATCATCCTGCTGGTCGTGGATACCCGGGAACACCTGGAGCGCATTAACATTGCCATCAAGGAGTTGAAGGAACAGGTTGGTGAACCGGACAAACAGATCATCCTGGTGGTGAACAAAGCCGATACCCTGAACCCGGGTGAAATAACCACGAAATTTGTCCCGGCTAACCTGCCGGAACTTCCTTCTGATCAAAACTTTGTCGTGTTGTCAGCCCTGCATAAGGAGAACCTGGACAGGCTGCATGAAAAGTTGCTGGAGGTGTTGGGTGTTGGTGCTCCCGGTGAGCACGATGTGATCATAACCAATGCCCGTCATTACGAGGCATTGCAGAACTCCCTGGAGTCGATCGGCCGGGTAATGGAGGGGTTGGAGCAGCAGATTTCCGGCGATCTCCTTGCCCAGGATATCCGGGAAGCGTTGCATTACCTGGGTGAGATCACCGGGGAGATCACCACCGACGAGATCCTGGGAAACATCTTTTCTAAGTTTTGTATCGGAAAGTGAGTGAGACCCGGGATACACAAGCGAAAAGCGCTGTGGATCCCGACGGTCGAACTCATCCCGACAATATCGAAGAAATTCGTCGGGATCTTCAAACAGTATTCCTGAAATCTTATAGTGTTGAACTCATCCCGCTGAAAAGCGGGATCTGACTATGGTTTCTGGAGCTGATAAGCGAACAGAAACCATTAGTTCGAATTTATCCTGACATCCCGGGTTTTTTGGGATCGTCAGGATCTTCATGAAACTTCTGATTCATGAACAGAGTGAAATGAATCAGACCAGTTGAATGAACCCCGCTGGCAGGCGGGATCATGAACAGTTAATCGTTAATCCACCTCCGCCAACACCTTCTCCGCACGCTGTCGCCGAAGCTTTAGCGTAGGCGCCCGGCCGGCGGATTATTCACACCCGCAAGTCAATCGCACCAGCTGTTCATGAGGTTTTCCTGCCTGCCCACCTCCCATGCCTGCGGCAGGCAGGAGCTCACATTGTTCGCTCAAACGTTCGTTGTTCAAAGAAGGTAACGGCGGACACTGTAAGTTAATTATTAATAGGATATTGGGAGTATACCAGGGGGAAATGTTCTTTACAGGATAGAATAATTAACTTTCAATTAATATTTCCCTAAATTTACTAAACCAACAATCGCAGTTTGCATATCCATAACGGCAGGCTGAACCACTTGCGATGAAAAGAGTAATTGCTATTCTAATTTACATTCTTGTATATCTGCCTTCCTATACACAAATAACAGGCACCATTACTGATCCACGTGATGGGCAGGTGTATAACATTGTTAAAATCGGTAATCAATGGTGGATGGCAGAAAACTTAAATGCCACTAAATATGCTGACGGGACACCACTGGTGGACGGAACGGGCGCAGGAGATATCAGTGGTGACTTAACCACAACCTATTATTTCTGGTATGATGATGATTCCGCAACCTATTCGGATACCTACGGTGCTTTATACACCTGGGCAGCAGCCATGAATGGAGAACCAAGTAGCGATAAAATACCCAGTTGTGTTCAGGGTATTTGTCCCTATGGATTTCGTCTGCCTAGTGATGCAGAATGGAAAGAAATGGAAATGAGCCTTGGTATGAGCCAGGAGGAAGTTAATAATGAATTTTATCGTGGAACAAATGAAGGCGGTATGTTGAAAGATACTGCACTCTGGGATAGCCCAAATACTGGAGCCACGAATAGTAGTGGCTTTACTGCTTTACCGGGTGGATTAAGACATTCTAACAGTAATTATTGGACAGTGGGTGAAACTTCCTCCTTTTGGTCTTCAACAGAGAGCAGTAGTGACGAAGCATGGATTCGCCGTTTGAATCTCGGTAATTCAGAAATTGGACGCGAAACCAGGATAAAATCCCATGGTTATTCTGTCCGGTGTATTAGAAGTCCAATGAATTTTATTAATACTTTTCCGTACTATGAATCCTTTGAATCCATTTCAAGAGACTGGTTACCTGTGGTAGTAATTCGACATGGCAGTGGGGGAAACCAGCAGGGATAATGATCAATTCTGCTGCATCTGATACAATGGCATGGGTTACCAATCTTTCCGGAGAGTATATCCCAAATGAAATATCCTGTGTTTACAGTCCGATCTTCGATTTTACCAGCCTATCCGATCCTGCCATTGAAATGAAGGTATGGTGGGATATTGAAGGCACCTATGATGGAGCCTGTTTCCAGTACTCAGTAGATACAGGAAAAACATGGATAACTATCCTTAAAAATACCGATTATTTATGGTATAATAGGTCTGATCTGGTTACCCTATATAATGCTGTGGGATCAATGAAAGGATGGTCAGGAGACGGAACATTCGGTGTAGGAAGTAATGGATGGGTAACTGCGATAGCACCACTTACAGGATTATCCGGAGAATCCTATATCCAGTTTCGTTTTGCTTTTGCATCCAATGGATCTATCGAGAGGGATGGATTTGCTTTTGATGATGTAAAGATTTTCAGTGATGCTTCAGCAGGAATAACATCTTATGATTATAATGGAAACCTGAAGATCTATCCAAATCCATTCAATAACAAAACCATCATTGAATTTTATAATCCTTCAAACTATCCCTTCAGGTTAATCCTGACAGATCTTTCCGGGAAGATAGTCCGAATGGTTGATAATGTAACTGATTCACTCTGTGAGCTGGATAGAGAAGGCCTGTCAAAGGGATTCTATTTCATCGAACTTCAGGGAGAAAAGATCTACCGAGGTAAGGTCCTGATTGAATAATACTACAACGTATACACATCTATTGATACGTCTATCTTGAGACCTCCTTTTTCAGAGGATTTTTTGAATTTTAGGTTTAAAAATCATATTCGGCTTTAGAATGGCCATTTTTTGTGTCTAAAATATTGAAATTCAATAAGTATCTTCATAAAAGTATGTATGGATTTTTTATGGTAGCGTCGGGATATGATGTGAAAACTATCTCAACCTGGTTTGGAAATATTATATGTACGGTTAGACAAACTAATTCCAAGGATGGCTTCTGATGTTATCTATTATTTGTTCACTTATTTTCTTGACTTTCAATATGCTAATTCTTAATTTGTGTATTTATTACTAGCAAGCCTGAAAATTGTGAACTAGATTCATTGATTAATCATTTATAAAGAAATCTGGACCCGGATAATATATTAAATTTTGCATATTAAAAGGATATTGGCAGTAGAATATATGTACTACACACCAAATAGGTATAGGCTAAACCTGATAGGTTCGTTTATGTAGAAGTTCGTAGAAGGGTTTTTTATGAAAATATCTTATTTTTTACCTAATATTTGTAATTTACTTACAAAATTTAAGGATAAATCTTTGATTTATGATTTTTTTATATGTACTTTTGCAATTGAACTGCAAACTAGGTCCCCATGATAATTAAGTTTAGCGTCCAAAACTTTTCCTCATTTAAGGAAGAGCAAACCTTATCTTTTGAGGCAGACAAGAGTAATCATCTTGAGAACTATTACGTAATTAATTCTGAAACTGGCCATAGGTTATTAAAGCTTGGATTAATCTATGGAGCAAATGCTTCTGGAAAAACAAATTTCATAATTGCTTTAGAATTTCTTCGACAAATGGTACTTGAGCCAGAAGAAAAAAAAACTGAAATACTTGATTTCAATCCTTTTCTTTTTGATCCTATTACTCCTAAGGAGAATTCAATAATGACAATCGAATTCATTCAGGAAACTGTGAAGTATCGTTATCAGATCGAGTTTAACAGGAAATCAGTTGTCCGTGAGGAGTTATTTAACTACAATCCAAACAAAGCTACCGTATTTAATAGAACAACTGATATTAACAAACAATTAGCTTTGATAAGTTTTGGTAGCAAGACTAAAGTCAACAAACAGGCTGAAAAGGCCCTTATGTCTAATACCCTTTGGAATAATTCTGTTTTAGGTGGTTATCTCAAAACTAATGTAGAAATCGAAGAATTAAAAAATGTGACAGATTGGTTCTCAGATTATTTATCGCCAATTATATTGCCTAATACTGATTTAGAGGGATATGTTACTTCGAGGATCGATAGCTCTACAATAAAAAAAGCAGATATAATAAATATCCTTAGAAAGGCTGACTTAAATATTTCAAATATAGTACTAAAAAAAGAAGAAAAGGATATCCCAGAAGGATTCATTGATTTCCTGGAGAAACAACTGAATACGCCAAATGAAAAAATAAATGAGCTGAAAAATAAGAGAAAATTAACATCCATCGACTTGCAATTTGAACACACTGTGAATAATAAGAAGTATTACTTGCCTTCCGAATTTGAATCAGAGGGAACTATGAGATATTATGGATTTGCTGGAGTTCTATTTCTTTTAATAAGAGATTCTGTTGCAGTAACTATTGATGAATTAGAATCTTCCCTTCATCCTGATCTCTATGTACATTTTCTTCTATCATTCTTGTTAAGTTCGAATAAATCTCAATTAATTGCAACGATACATAATAGGGAAATCTTGAATAACAAGGAACTTTTTAGAAATGATGCAATATGGTTTACAGAAAAAATGGACAATTGTGCTACTGAATTATATTCATTATCTGACTTCGATACATCAGTGATAAGAGATACTAGTAATATTTTAAATGCCTATAAGTATGGAAAACTTGGTGCAATACCTAACCTAGGTGATAACTATATTGAACTGAGTAATGAGAATCAGTAAAAACTTGCCATGCAAATGTCGGCAAAACTATGCAATAGTTGTTGATGGTGAATGTGAATATTGGTATATCCAAATGCTTAAGAGAAACGAAAGATTCATAAATGTAAACCTTGAACCAAAAATACCTCAGAAGAAAAAAATCACTGATCAATACGCAAAAGTTATCGAATTATCCAAAGAATTTTCTATGGTGTTTTGGATCGTTGATTTGGATGTTATAGTTAGAGAAAGTCGTGAAACAAGAAAAGGGTTTAAAAAACCAATAGATGCATTTAAAGAATTTATAAAAGCTATTGAAAGCAAAGCAAATATTAAAATTATAGTGAACAATCCATGTCTAGAATATTGGTTTGTGTTACACTTCCAATATATTTCTAGATATTTTGATTCGTGCGGTCCCGTGGTGAGAATGGTTACAAAACATAATGATTTGGCGAATTATGAAAAAACGAAGTCATTCTATACTAGGCAGAATAACGATATTTACTTAAAACTCAAGCCCTATTTACAAACTGCAATTGAGAACGCCAATAAACTTGGACCATTTGACATAACAAACCCATTTACAGGAATGTCACAAATGCAAATTCTATTCGAATCTGAAGACCTACAACATATTATTGATTAACATGGCTTATTGCTAAAACATCGCTATACAAAATTTGGTTTGTCATATATTTTGAATAATACCCAACTTGCTTGAATCGACATAATTTCATTTGGATTAATCAAGATATTCTAAATGAGATTTAGGATGTAGAACAATTCGCTGCAGCAGACTTGCTGGCTGTCATGCTTTTTGATAACCGGGGATAGTTATCGCGTAAAAAATACAGCTATGATTGATAATAAATGAAAAAAAACTAATTTTAAAGTGGTACACTTTTGAATATCCTTCCTGGTACACTTTTAGATATCATTAACAACTATTCCTAACAACTAAAACTTACAACAATGTCAATCAATTTAGGTGACCATGATGAACGTATTAAAATCTTGGAACAAGAATTTAAAAACAATTTAACAGGAGCCTTACGCAGAATTGAAGAAATTGAAAGAAGACTTGACCAAGTTGAAGAATTACTGAAAGAAATTAGTGAGAAACTCTGGGGAAAAGGTTAAACGCTTATTAAAAAAGCTGCCCGGAGAGGACAGCCTTGAATATAGAGGGATTCTTTATTTACTACTATCAGTTGTGAAATATACGTTGGGGCTATCTGTCATGTCTACATCAACTCCTTCAGGAGGAAAAGGTAATTCCCATACACAGACCTGATACAGTGTAGGCATTTCAGAGATATTAAGATTAGGTATTGGAAGTGATCCTGTTCCAGTTTATTTTGTGCAACTTAAAATGCCTATTATAAAAAACCAGATTAACTACTAATAAAAATCTTAAGAAAAAAGGGGGTATGACTTAGTATTATAACATCAATATTTCTTTGATTTACTTATATTATATGGTTCTTGAATTACAAGGGATTTGAAACCATATTGATCAAAATTAGTTATGAAAACAATTTCATCATAAGATATTGATCCGGAAAACGTTTTCGACTCGCCAAAAGCATAAATTAACACAGTATAATAAGAGGTGGTTGGTTTAGTTGTCCATGGATAATGATGAACGTACACCTGATAGGTACCTTCCGGAGCTTCGCCCTGTGGCCAATAAATGTTCTCCGGGCCATATCCATCAATATCATCCACATCTAACGTCCCGTTTGAGGCGGAGTATTTATCTAACCAATATATTTCTTCCCCAAAAGGATCTATAACATGCAAGTCCAGATCTGCTTCATTATCCCATGTCAGGGTAATTTGCACATCTCCATATCCGTAGCTTAATGCACCTTCAGTTGATTGAACTTCACCAGATCGTTGTTCTAATTCTTCCAAATCATCAGCAAAATCGGACAACGCTGTGGCCCCGATTCCACTAACACAAGAAAGTGCATCTCCAGTACCACATGAATATCCTGTAGAAGTCATGCTGTAAGTATTTACAAAGTCCGTATAACCGTTGTGGACATCAAATTCATGTTGTGCAATGTCTGCTGAAAGACCCAAAAGGTAATTGCCACATGTCCACAAAGCAAGTGGTGCTGCAACTCCTGTGCTTAAGGTAGCTGCAACAGATAAGGCGCAAGGCACACCTGCCACAACACGGCCGGTCCACCTTACTACATCACTCCATCCTTTTGTTGAACTTTCACTTTTATACGTTAAATTGTCCCAATCATAACCAGTATCAACTTCCCGTAAAATTTCAATTTCGCCATCTGGATATACAATACCAATATCAACCCGATTACCATCAAAATTCCTGAAAATAAATATATAATCATCTACTACTACTTTATCAAGCTGTCCGGTTTCTGTAAAAAGAACAGTATAATTCTTATTTGCCTCTGTTGAATGAAATAGAACGGCTTCTGGTATTGAATAACCTGATTTAATGAAATAATAATCATCCTTACCAACAACCCAGTAATCCCATCCAGATTCTTGACTGATATCTACTACACTGATTTCAGGCAATCCTGGTTTGAGGTCTTCTTTTTCATCTTCATTACAATTTGTAAAAAAGATAAGAGGGATAATAAGCAGGAGAGTAATCAGTTTTTTCATAACCTTTAGATTTGATATAACAATTTTTTCTTTTTATGCTGCGAGTTCTTGATTAATAATAATGCCCAGCTCTTATTTTTTAATAATCCTATAAACAAATAACTTTTATATTGACCTGCATGAATAAGTAATTATGAATCCATGCAAAAAGGTATTTCGAAGGAAAGCCTTGAAGAACAGAATATTTACAAATATACAAAAAACTAAAAATAAAGTCAATAGCAATCTCTTTCATGAGATTTCCTTCCCTACTTTAAAATTTTTTTATAAAAAATTAGAGACTTTCTCTAAAAACGTGAGCGCCCAGTATCTACAATTAACCCCCACCCAACTTCTGGATGGGGGATTCACTCCCGTCAGACAAACCAATTTATTCATTTTTGTTATCGATAATAATTATTTCCTCGTATGTTTTTATGATCCGGTAATGGGTCATTCAATTCATTGAAGCCCGGTGCATTCCGGTTCATGAAGCGATATCTCTACAATGAATAGTCCGGTTGAACCGGTTTTTATGAAGGTTCCTCATACTAAAAACAGGTCGTCCCTACCTGCCGGGGCAGGCATCCTGAATCCGCCAGTAGGCGGACTTCAGGATCATTATCTGTTGATAAGTTATTCGTTAACCCGTTGTGCTATTAAAAGGACCAATGCCATCCTATCCTAACTTACTGTTTATTAAAAGGATAATAATTTTAATGAACACTCGGCTGATATTCGGTCCATGTAACCATTTCCCTTTGCCTAACATCGCAGTTGGCCCGCTATCGCTGGATTAAACCCAACCTAGGGCTGCCCCCTGACGATAAATGTCAGGGGTTGCCCTAGGCTACCAACATGTCGCTCCTACGGAGCTAAATAATTAAAAATCAGATATTATAATAGATTGTTGTGGACAAAACTTTAATAGCACAACGGGTTCGTTAATAAGTTGATAAGTATAAAAAGTTAGATGTTACGTGATACGGGTAACGGGTTACAGGAAATTATGTGAGATGAAACTGTAGAGACAAGGAAATGCTTTGTCTGTAACAAATTGATAATGCATAGGAAAACATGCTATGTAGAGACGCCCAACCCGGGCGTCTTAGCATCTTTATTTTCAATCCTATTCGGGGCTGCATGTTAATAGCCCCGGGCTTTCCCGAAGGGATCACGATGTGAGAACCCGGGGCAGTAAGGTCAGTAAGAAAACGGTCCAACTACGAATCTGCTTTCAGGGGAAAGCTCCCTTGGACCGGGCTGTAACTGGTCAGAATATTCGTCAGACGAGCTGCAGTCGTCTGACAAAGAGGGTAAATGTATCAGAAAATTAAGAAAACATGAGGTGTAATGAAACCAGACAATAGTGTCGGAAATTCCGACACTCCCTCCAGGATTTTAATTATTAATTAATTATAAATCAGTTTTTTAGTCTTCTGGTACACTGTTTGAACAGGTACGATATATACCATGTATTGATATCCGGTTGTTGATGAAAAGTGTCATCCATAATGTTCAGTAACTACCTGAAAACATCCATTCGAATTATCCTCCAAAACAAGGTTTTTTCATTGATCAATATTGTTGGTCTTGCTCTGGGAATGGCGTGCTGTATCATGATTTCATTGTATGTACAGCATGAATTGAGTTACGACAGGTTCCACAAGAAGGCAGATCAGATCCATCGGGTTAGCTACCGGTCAGAGTTAGGTAATGAGGCATCAATGTATGCCAAGACCCCTGCTCCACTGGCGCAGGCTCTCGTCAATGATTATCCGGAGGTTATGGCCGCAGCAAGAATTTACAGGGGTGAAAGTCAGACTGTTGAATATGAGGATAACGTGTTTAAGGAAAACCGGATCTTTTATGCCGATCCATCGTTGTTTACGGTTTTTTCCATTCCTTTTTTTCAGGGCAATGCAGCAACTGCCCTTGAAAAGCCAAATTCCGTTGTAATTACCCGAACTACCGCTGAGAAATATTTTGGGGACAATAATCCGGCAGGGAAAAGCATCCGTTTTGAAGGGAGTGAGGTTTACAGGATCACCGGTGTTATTGAAGATGTTCCTGCAAACTCGCATTTCCATTATGATTTTCTGGCTTCCTTTTCAACACTTGAGAGAAGCAGAAGTGATGATTGGGACAATAGTTTCCTGTACACTTATATTGTTCTCCAGAGAAGTTATCCGGCAAACCGGCTGGAAAGTAAATTTCCGGGGCTGTTAGAGAAATACATCGGGCCCGATATAGAACAGGCATTTGGTATGACCCTGGAAGAATACAAAGCGAAAACCGGCCGTAACTTCGGTTATTTCCTGCAACCGTTAAAAAAGATCCATTTATATTCCGATATAGAAAGTGAAATCGAAGCCAACGGTGACATCCGGCATGTATACATTTTTTCCATCATCGCAGTGTTCATAATGATCATTGCCTGCATTAACTTTATCAATCTTTCAACTGCCCGGTCAACAACTAGATCCATGGAGGTTGGTATGCGGAAAGTTTTTGGATCTCAAAGAAGACAGCTCATTCAACAGTTTCTTGGCGAATCCGTCCTGTTTAGTGCTATCGGCGTCTTTTTTGGCATGATCCTGGTTGAAATTTCATTGCCCCTGTTTGAAAGACTTTCCGGCAGACAGATTGATATTCAATATTTCAGTAACCCAATCATACTGGCAGGTACAATTGGGTTGTGTCTGTTTGTTGGAATAGTGGCCGGGTATTATCCCGCATTCTTACTCTCTTCATTTCATCCGATGAAGGTGCTAAAGGGAAAAATGCAGGCAACCGGAAAAAGTTACTGGATGAAAAACCTCCTTGTTGTGGTTCAGTTTACCATATCCATCATTCTGATCATCTGTACCCTAACCATTTATAAGCAGTTGAGTTTCATGAGCAACAAATCGCTGGGCTTTAACAAGCAACAGGTGGTTGTTATCAAAGGGGCCGGGGTGCTGGATCATCAGCTGGAGACTTTCAGCCAGGAGGTTGCTGATATCCCCGCAGTAGTCGCTGTTTCCGCATCCAGTTCTGTCCCCGGGAAAGATTTTTCTTCGCATACCAGGGCTTTTGAAGGAGCATCTTCAGAAGATATGCGGATGGTATCGTATGTACATGGTGATTATGGTTTTCTTAACACATTTGGTATCGGGGTAAAGGAAGGGAGGTACTTTTCGAAAGATTTCCCTACGGATCGTGATGCCTGTCTGCTGAATGAAATGGCTGTTCAATCATTTGGATTATCAGATCCAATAGGAAAAAAATACCACGAACGGTATGGAGGGCTCACGGTCATCGGTGTTGTAAAAGATTTCCATTTTTCATCTTTGCATGACAGAATTCAACCGCTGGCCATCTATCCCTTCAGCAACCATAGCGATGAAATGGCATACTTCTCGGTGAAAATACAACCCCAAAATATACATAATACGGTTAACTTAATTCGGGAGAAATGGGAACAGTTGGTGAAGAACGAACCATTTGAATACTATTTTCTTGATGATAGTATGGATGATTTGTACCGTGCAGAACGAAAGGCTGGAACACTGTTGTTCATATTTTCAGTGCTAACGATATTCATTGCCTCTCTGGGTCTGATCGGACTTGCATCCTTCACAGCAAAACAAAAAACACAGGAAATTGGTGTACGTAAAGTACTGGGTTCTTCGGTATGGGAGATTATTGTTCTTCTGACAAAGGATTTTATGCGATGGGTTCTGCTGGCAAATCTGGTAGCCTGGCCAGCTGCCTATTTTGCAATGACCAGATGGATGGAGAACTTCGCATACCGCACCGGGATCAGCTGGTGGATCTTTTTGTTTGCCGGAGGACTTGCCATAACCCTCAGCTGGTTAACAGTCGGTTATCTAACCTTTCGCGCTGCCAGGGCTGACCCGGTGGTTGCCCTCAGGTATGAGTGAAACCCGGAATCCACAGTGTTTTTCACATGTGGATTCCGATGGTCGAACTCCATGTACTGTAATCAGTTGATAAGTTCATTTAAAAACAGGTCTTCCCTGCCTGCCGGGGCAGGCCTGACGGGACTATTATTTATTAACACCTAATTCGAAGAAATAATGGTATTGATTTGCCACGTAGTAGCGTCATGTCTTTAGCCCCGGGCTTGAGCCCGGGTAAACGTGACCATATCGTATCACTATGGTTGAATGGTATTCGTCAGACGAGCTGCAGTCGTCTGACGAAAATGGAAAATTCACTGATCTCGCAGGTTATCCTCCATCTCTTTACACTCGTTTCTCATCTGCTGCAACACTTCTTCATACTCAGGGAAACTCACCAGGTTTTCCAGTTGGTCAGGGTCTTTCTCCAGGTCATGCAGAAACTCATAGGGCGGATCCTGCTCGTAATAAATGGCATAAACATATCGCTCTCCGCGTATACCGATGTATTTGGGAATTTTATCGTGCTCCATCCTGTGTTCACAAAAAAAGTTGTTCCGCCAGTCATCCATGTTTTCATTTTTTAATATGGGCACGAGGCTTTTTCCCTGGTAAATTTGAGGGTTTGAAATTCCGGCCAGGTCAAGGATAGTAGCGGGGATATCTATATTCAGGGCTATCTTATCCGTGGTTTTCCCGGCTCTGTTTTTTGGTGCCCTCGGATCATAAATAATCATTGGAACCCTTAGCGATTCCTCGTAATGACTCCATTTACCGGCAAAACCTCTGTTGCCCATATAATAACCGTTGTCAGCCGAATAAATAATGACGGTATTCCTGTCAACCCCTTTTTCCTGAAGCGCAGAGATTACCCTTTTCATTACATTGTCATACCCGCTTATCATGCGGAAATATGCTCTCATATTAGCCTGGTACTTTTCCTCGGTGTCCCAGCGCCAGAAGTAACGTTCCCTGTTTAATGATTTTTTCAGGAATTCAGGGTGGTTTTCATAGATTTCAGGATCAGACAATACCGGTTTGGGCATTTCAACATTTTCATACAAATGTTCCACTGCCTTCGGGTAAGGATAATGCCCTTCGTTCCCGGGAATTTTATTTCCATCCACTGCATGAACGGCGTTAAAACTAATGGACAGGCAAAAGGGTTGATCCAACGATTGATTGTAAATAAACTCCACAGCCTGATCCCCCTTAATCTCTGCTGAATGCCTCCTGCTCCCATCCTCAAATGTCTCAAAATAGGGAGTATTTCGGGGAGATAGCCTGTAATAATCAAACATTTCCGAAAGCATGCTGTCCTGTTCTTCCATTTCCACACCAAACTTGCCTACAAAACCGGTATAATAACCTGATTTTTTAAGCAGATAAGGATAGGAGCTGGTTATGAGCTCCTTCGTTAGCGGATCTTTGCCAAAGGTGTAATGGTGTTTGCATTCATACAAACCCGTAAATATTGAGGCACGGCTGGCTGCACAAACCGATGAGGTGATAAAGGCACTGGTAAACCGGATGCCATCTTCGGCCAGTTTGTCAACTGTGGGTGTTTTTACTACAGGGTGTCCTGCACAGGAAATAACGTCGTTTCGCTGATCATCGATAAGAACGAATAAAATATTTGGTCTTTCTTCTTTGTGCCTTTTATTATTCCCACAGCCATTAAAAAGCATTGCCAGAATAATCAGGCACATAAGTGGCATAAAATTACGCTTCATCATTCTTCAATAATTTTATTTACGATACCGTTATCAGGTAATCCCCTTCGCTCAATTGAAATTTACCTGACTGCAATCCTTTAACTTGTTCCGGAATAAATTTCCCATCCTTTCTTTCAATGCTTACTTTTTGTGTAGGATGGAGGGTGATAATTACATTTGCAATAGTGCCCGTTGGTATTTTCATTTCATAACAACAGGTACCCTGATCCTCTTTCTTCCAGCTGGACACAATTTGTCCGTAAGGCGAATGGTAAGTACAATGAACAGAATCAAGTCCATTGGGAGTAAATGGATTTAGGATAAAGTTTTTAAAACCCGGATTTTCAGGGTCAGGACGAATTCCGCCCAGCCAGCGGTAGTACCACTCTGTTACGGTTCCGAACATGGGGTGGCAGTTGGAAAAAATATTGTCACTCTCTTTCCAGGTTTCCCAGATGGTCGTTGCTCCTCTGTCGATCATGAATCCCCATCCGGGATAGTCTGTACTTTTTACGATATCAAAAACCCGATTTGGAGAACAAAATGCTGAGAGGGTTTCCAGAACATACTTGGTGCCAAAAATACCTGTACTGAAATGCCCTGACGGACCATTCTTTACAGCATTTAACAAAGAATCCTTTGCTGCATCCATTTCATCCGCAGGTACAATTCCATGATAAAGCAAGGTGGAATACAGGGTTTGCCTGTTTATTTCCCCCTTTACAGGCTGATCCCAGAATTCAGCCTTTACCAGGCTTTGTAACTTTTCAGCCAATTTTTCATATTTTTTTTCGCTGGCTTCGTCACCCATTGCGGAAGCAAATGTTTTCATAATGCGGGCGCATTGCAGGTAATGACACGTACCGGTTAATTGCACCGGCACAGGTTCAAGCGATTCATGGTCACTGAGGCCTTCATTTACCAATCCCTCCGGATGGATCCGGTCCACTTTATCCATCCATTGCTTATCAAGGTCGTAAAGTTCTTTAATTATCGCGGTGTCATTAAAATAGAGATAAAGGTAATATTGCGTTATAAGAAATGCCGATTCCCAGCTTATTCCGCAATATTTAATACCTACGTATGGTGCAGTATCCACAAAAATTGAATCGTTCATTGCATCGACCCAATCATAAATTGTTTTCCGGTAGAAATCCTGCATATCAAAGTTATAAATAAACGACTCGCCGGTGGCATTCAGGTCTCCCCCGTATCCAAATTTTTCTCTTGCCGGGCAATCCGACTGAACACTCACCAGGTTTGCACGAAAAGTTCGTATTGTCGCTTCCTGAATTGAGTTCAGCAGTTCAGAAGAACACGAAAAATGATTATTATTGGCAACGTTTGATTGGATGAAAAGACCTTTTATGTCCGCTAGTGTCGGTTCATACTCCAAACCTGTAATTTCCATGTACCTGTAGGTATGATAGGTAAAATCGGGACTGAACCAGGCTGGACTCCTATCCATGAGGTAGCTATCGGTTTGCCAGGCAATGGCAGGGGCACCGGGTCCCCCCACCCCTTTTCTTTTTATCTGACCGGCTACGCTGGTCATCGGATTCAGGCTGCCGTCTTCATAAATCCGTTCACCAAACCGGAAAGTTATGGTATCGCCTTTATTTCCCGAGAGTTTAATTTTGTAGGTTCCGGTAAAATTAACATCCATATCCACGACATAAATACCTTGTTCAGGTGATGAAATTCCAACCGGTGATATTTCCTGTGTGATCTGAACCGGGGGAAAAAAGGCTTTCTCCAGCACCCCTCCCGGTCTTTTGCCTGTTTGTGCTGAGTGCCATGAAATGTCGTCGAAACCGGGTTTGTCCCACCCTTTTACCTCTTTGCGTGCATCGTAAGCTACGCCCAGATAGACACTGTTTTTCAGGATAGGTCCGAATGTATATGTCCAGGAAGAGTCCGTGACGATCTCTTCCGATTTCCCATTCTTATAATGAATAAGCAGTTTTGCAATAAATACGGGTTTTCCTACCGTAAGATCTTCGCGTAAATTTCTTCTTCCCCATTTTCGCAATGGAAGCGGGTTATAAAAACCATTCCCGAGAGAAACTGCCAGACAATTATCACCAACATTCAACAGTGAGGTGACATCATATTCGGTATAATATATTCTTTTGCTGAAATCGGTCCAGGCAGGGTCAAGTACATTTTCACCAACAGCATTGCCATTTATCGAAGCCCTGTAATAACCGGCTGCTGTAATCAATAATCTAGCATGGGCAATCTGATCTTTTGACTGGAATTCTTTGCGAAAAAGAGGCGCGGGGTGGTTGAGATAAAACAACGAATCGGCAGCCGGTAATTCCCTTTGATCCTGGATCCAACTGGCTTTATTAAATTTACCAAATTCTTCGATTGTATTTTCCTGTTGCCTGGTACAGGCAAGCAAAGAAGATAGAATAATAACAAAACAGATCTTTTGCATTTCCTGGTTCAATTTTGATTTTCTGTACTAAATGGTTGTTCTTCCATGGTGATTTCGTAACTGCCTGATGCGAGTTTGAACTGAAACAGTGTTTCCTATCAGCAATATCCGGCTTCCTTATAGTTTAAAGCTAAGGAATCCTTTTGCAGAAAAATCCGTACGACGGCTTGGCTGGTGTGTGGGAGGAGCCCTGACTCAGACAGGCAGTTCGAGTCATCATTCAACAGCAAAGCTACATTCCCCATACACCACCTCGCCATCAGCTGATATGCCACGGACAATGATCGTATACTCGCCCTGCCCGTCGGGGGAGAAGAAGTCAAAACTGGCTGGTTCACCGTCAGAAACAGAAAGATCCGGAATCCAGTAGAGACAATTTCGGAAATCGGGTGTCCTTTCATCACCGGTATCCTTTTCGTAATCGGGAAAAACAATATCCTCCCGGGATTCACACGTTTTGAAAGGGAAGAAAAACGAATTTCCGGGCAGATCCACCCCTGCCCTGTCGCCTCGGTTGGTAATGATGCTGAGGATACCGCCATAACGCTGATCTCCCCTGATATAGACCCAGTTGATGATATCAATGTGGGATACTTTTTCCGGGGCAAGGGACAACACCTTGTCGATATTAAAAACGGGAACAAAATCAAGAAGAACAAGGGGTTCATACAACGACAGGTCAGGATGCTCACCGATGATCCGAAAGTAAGGTTTACCTTTCTCTTTCCGGACAATGACATTCTTGATCAGCTCATAGAAAAATTCCTGCAGGGTAGGAATTGCCACATAATCTGATGGTTTAAACCGTACTGTGGGATATCCGTAGAAACTATAATCTGGTTTATCCACCGTTCTTACCGTATCATCTACACCCGGTGACGCACGAAAAAGAGTGTTTATCCGTGCAGCAAACAGCACCTCCTCTGCAGTTCTTTTATCCATAAACTTTGGTTGGGAAGCTCCGGTTTCATTATTGACAAACGCGGCGGAGTAATCATCATCCAGAGTGAATTTTACGGTGCGGTAGTTTTCGCTTTCAACACAGAATAGAACATCCTTTGATCTGGCATGGTCAGGCAAAGCGATCCGGAAATTGCCTGTCCCATCAGTCATAAAACCATAATAATCGGTAATGTCACCCAATAACGTCATGTGAACCCTTGAAAAAGGAACCGGTTGGCCTCCATTACCGGAAGTGATTTTACCGGAAAGGGATAAACCCCGCGTTTCGGGGTAATACATAATTGTATCAGGCAGTTCCGTTTCATTGATAGAAGGAGCGACCAGGTCCGGGGCAGTGGTATCACAATGCCCCTTTCTGACGATGGTCATGCAATACCCGTCGGGTGAAGTGTTGTTTCTTTCTTGAAGAGAAATGGTCACACTGATCTTCTCCCGTGTTCCATACCTGGTTTTATCTGTAGTGCACAGCACCCTGTTTCTGCTTTCTGCTCTGTTTTCCTGCACAGTTGGAAATTCATCACCACTTTTCACCCGCAGTTGATTCATCCAACCTGTGCCGGGATTGATGATCACCACCGATTTATGAAAGTACCCTTCCGGAGGATAATTTCGCATCCATTTGGTATAGGCTCTGAGAGAATAGGTTCCGGTTGTTGTATTGGGTGGTATGGTAAGTGATCCCCAGGTGCCTTCGGGTTGTAATTCATATTTACCACGGGCAATGGCCCGGTTGAACTCACCGATCAGTTCGACGTAAAGAACCTTACTCCAGTTGGCCTGCTTTAGCTGGGGTTTGCTGAAGTTATATGCCCTTAAGAAAATTTTTTCACCCGATGCATAGATATCCCTGTCGGTGAAGAGGTGCAATTTCTCCATGTAAAAATCCAACCCGAGCATTTTGGATTCTATTGTATGATCCTGTGCCACCAGGTGAGGTGATATCCGGATGGTCAGCAAAAAAAACAGCAGGTATGTTACATATCCTTTCACAGGTTAAATCTTTTATTTCCAGAAAGAAGGCTGGTTTGTGGTACCTCCACCCTCCCTGCAGTCGAAGCAGATGCCGTCACCGATACCGTAGGGCGAGCCCTCTCCCATTGGGTTAACGGAGATCATGTATATTGGATAGGGTCCATACAGGGTGTTTAGTTGATACACTGTGATCGTGTCGAGGCGGCAACCATGTCCAGGGTAATCAAAAGCAAACTGTTCATCAACAAAGATCCGTTTTTCCGTAACGGATGAAACGTTAAAATATCCCAGGACACGCTCTTCCGGATCATTGATATTGTAAATATTACTCGTTACCTGGGGCGGTTGTGTCTCGTACAAGCCTCCGGTTTCCTGGCTTTGGGTTTTGAGGTTAAGCCAGTAATCAAAAGCTTCATCACTCATGGAATATTGTCTGATCAGGAGGCTGTATTTTATTTTTAATCGAGTGGTTCGTTCTGAAACAAATTGCAATGGAAATTTTTTGATCTTGTTGGTGGTTGAATTTTCTGTATTCGCTATAAATATTGTGGAGATCCGTTCTGTGCTCCAGCAACGGTAGAATTGCATGGGATTGCTCATGGTATATAGATCATATCCGTCGAAGTAATACTGGATGGGATAACCCGCCCAATATTCCCATGTTTCCGTTAGTTCCCAGCGGAATTTCCTGTCAATGTCATCACCGGGATCAACATCGACAAAGAATTGAATGCCCTTCATCGGGAGGTTAGGGTCATCGGTTTCGTGGGTTTCGATCTCATAGTAAACACTATCGATTGGAGGGCAGTCCGCGGCAAGCATATCGTAGTCGGATTCGTACACATTTCCATTCGAGGTTATTACAC
>CAZTES010000015.1:0-32922 GCA_964612275.1 uncultured Rikenellaceae bacterium | reverse complement strand
GTAGTGAGCAAGCTCCCTCTTAGACTGACATGCAGCTCAGCTCGCATCCGTTATATGTAAAAACAAATAAAATTAAATTATATACAGTCACATGATAGGATTAGCAATGTTTCACAATAAAAGATGTCTTTTATTGATTCTCTTTATTTCATTATTAAGTTCAACAGCATATCCCGATCAAATTCATGATGCGGCAAAGTATGGTGACCTTGAAAAATTGAAGGTATTATTATCGAATAATCAAGACTTAATTAATTCACAGGATGATTTTGGGGCTACTCCATTGCACTGGGCAGGAATTCGTGGTCAGGTGGAAATCAGTATGTATTTGATCGAACACGGGGCAGATGTAAATATCAAAGAAAGTCATGGAGCACCTCCTTTGCACTGGGCTGCTCACTGTGATCATACAGATGTAATTCGCGCACTGATCAGTAAAGGTTCAAAAGTAGATGAAAAGAATATGATGGGAAGAACTGCTCTTCATGTAGCGGCTCGAAGAGGGTGTTTGAAAGTAGTAAAGGTTTTACTTGAACTTCAAGCAGATGTTAATGCAAAGACAAAACAGGGCCAAACTGCATTACATATTGCAGCTCAAAGTGGTCATAAAGAAGTTTATAATTTATTACTTTCAGAAGGGGCATTAAAAGAGACCAAAGACGAAAATGGTAAAATCCCATCGGAAATATATTATGAAAGACCCAAACCAATCCAAATAGATATAAAGAACTACAAAAATTATATTGGTAAATACGAAAGACAACCTGGTATAATATTAGAAATTTTCAGCGAGGATGATAAACTATTTTATAGTAGTCTTGTTTTAGATGAATTATATCCAATAGCAGACCATAAATTTATGAGCAAATCAGAATTATTTCAAATTACATTTGTAATTAATGATAATAATGAAATCGTTGAAATGAAGTATAATGATAGAGGTCGGGGTTTTACAGCAAGAAAGATAAACTTGAAATAATAGCCCATTTGTTACTGAAGCGTATTTATGATATAAGGATCAAATAGAAACAGTTGGTTTTGCGGGTTATGCTTACCGTTAGATTTCACCTCCCAATAGGACAAACCGCAACACACATTCCACACAGCTGCTTATTTTCTTCGATCATTTCATGCCCAAGTTTTCTGCACATTTCCCTGCATTTGAAGGCGTCAAAAAAATCATCCCTGTCCAGTTTCGTATTCCATTCCTGACCGGTAGCTGCCCCTGCAGGACATTTTTCTACACAAAGGGTGCAATCTCCGCATTCACTTTTCAAACAGGGAGTTCCAGAGCTTTCCAGTGTAGTATTCGTTAATAGGGTAGCCAACCGGACACGCGGTCCGTATTTTGCAGAAACAAATAAAGCCGTCTTCTCAAATATAACGAAATAAGTTCTAATTTTGTGGCTTCAATTTCAGTTATCGATTCATTTTATATTAGTGCATTTTACAAGCGTAACCTATGGATATTGAAGTTTTTTTTGAAGAGAAGATGAAAGTAAATGCCCGGATCGGAAAGCACCTGATCAAAACCGATCAGCCAATGATGGCAGGAGGAGATGGCAGTGCACCGGCACCATTTGATTATTTTTTATCCTCAATTGCAACCTGTTCCGGGATCTATGTCAAGAGATTTTGTGATCAGAGAGGGATCAACTCTGAGAATATAAAGATTATTCAAAAGCATACATTTAATCAAAATACCCACCGGATTGAGAAGATTGAAATGGAGATCCTGCTTCCGGATGATTTTCCGGAGAAGTACCGGTCTGCCATTATCAATGTTGCCGGCCAGTGCTCCGTGAAAAAACATTTATTTGACCCCCCTGAGTTCGATATAAGAACAGTGTAGTCTAATTTTTTTACTACACGAACTGTTTTATTTATATTTATTTGCATGCTTATTTGTAAAAAATAATAAAAAATACTATAAAAATAGTAGATCTATTAGAAAAATAGTATTATATTTGTAGAAGAGAATTTTGATTGGACCCTCCTTTTTGGCAAGTACGTGCGTTTTCCCATGGTATATTAACTATTTAAAAACATAATGAAACGAATGAAAGAAAAGACGGCAAACATTCAGCGATTGACAAAGGCGGAAGAACAGGTTATGCAGATCCTCTGGGATTTAAATGAAGCGGTTGTGAAGGATATCGTTGATCAGTTCAATGATCCGAAGCCGGCTTATACAACGGTTGCTACCGTGCTAAAGGTTCTTGAGAAGAAGGAGTTTGTAACCCACCGAAAAATTGCAAACACTCATCTTTACATTCCTGCCATTAGCAAAGCCGAGTACTCAAAATTTCAATTATCAAACCTGCTGACTAATTATTTTAATGGCTCCTATCCCAAGATGGCAACTTTTTTCGCCAGGATGAATGATCTTTCCATCCAGGAACTGGAAGAGATGATCAGCCAGACGGAAGAAGAGTTAAAGAACGAAAAGAAAAACAACAATGGATACACTAATTGATTTTCTGGTCCGGGCTTCCATTACGCTGTCGGTATTGTATATTGTTTATTGGTTTTCCTTGCGAAAAATGACATTATTCAGAGTAGTCCGTTACTATCTGATTTTTTCACTGATCCTGTCTGTTATTCTACCATTTATCAGGATAAAGTATGAAGTTGACGCACCAATAGATGGACTAATGCAAACCAATAGCGGAGCGTGGGGACAGACAGGATTTATGGGGGTTCTTGAAGAGGTATCCTTTGCAGGGATTATTGGAATCGTCTTCGGTTCCATTTATGTAATCGGTGCTTCTTTTTTTCTGTCGAGATTAATCTGGCAGGTAACAATCCTGTTGAGAAGCGTCTATCAGAATGGTTTTTATGTGAAAGATCAGGTGAAGATCGTGGAGAACAGTAAATATACTGTTCCCTTTTCATTTTTTCATTTTGTTTTCATTAATCCTCAATATATAAACACAGACGAACTGGACAATATCATCGCTCATGAAAAAGTGCACATTCTTGAGAATCACTGGTTCGACCTGTTACTTTTAGAGTTAAACAGTATTGTTTTCTGGTTTAATCCTTTTATCTGGCTAATTGACAGATCGATTAAGCAGAATCATGAACACCTGGCCGATGAAGGGGTCATTGCGCAGGGCTACAGCATCGGCCAGTATCATTCTATCTTGTTAAACCAGTTGTTGGGAATGGAGGTGTTACGCTTGACGAACCGTCTGAATTATTCCCTCAACGCAAATCGATTGAAAATGACAAAGCAAAAGAAAACCCCGAAACTAAGTGCGCTGCACATAATCTGGTCCATTCCGGCCCTGTTTGTTTTATTGATTGCATTTGCAAAGCCTGTTTATACAACACAGGTTAATAATGACGAACTTCTCGTAATTTCCAGTAATGGAGAAAGAGATATAAAATTATTATTCTGGGTAAGAGATCCTGACGGAGATCCGATTCCCGGAGCAAATGCTGTAATAAAAGGTACGGAAATTGGTGCTGTATCCGATAAGGATGGCAAAATTGACCTAAAAGTATCCAAAACTGATATTGTAGTCATTTCCTTTGTTGGATTTGAGGAGATAGTAATTAACTGTGAGAAGCTAAAGGAAGCAAAGAATGATGACAGCATTTATGGTTTAACCATTAAAATGAAACCTTTATCCGGAGATATAAGTGATAAGGAGAAAAAGGAGTTGATGAATAAAAAGGAGGCTGCTTTAAAAGAGGAACAGGCTCAGCAAGAAAGCGTTTCTGATGGGAATGATCTAAAGGAGCTTGAGATGAAAATTAAAGAGCTGGATCAATTGATTAAGAAGTTGACTCTGGAACAGGAAAAACTCAAGCAGTTAGAAAAAGATGAATCCATTAACAAAGAGGAACTTGTTGCTAAGCAAAAGCAACTGAAGACTCATCTGCTGGAGGCTATAAAGAAAAGAGCCCTGCTGGAGAAGAAGGCACAGGAACTGAAATGATCTGAAGCAACCGATGTTCAAATAGTAGGGGAGAACCCGTTTTCCGGGCATTCTCCCTTATTGTTTTTTTATCCCCAGCCTTTCAGGGATCAGTTCAGGATCAAAGGATGCTTTTTTAAACGGATGGGCTTCGGTATTAAACACATAATCGTCAAGACTGAAATCCCCGGTTGATTCGGTAAAGATGAGATACAGGTATTTCAGTGTCTCCGCAAAAAAGAAGGTGGGCATATAATCTCTTTTTTCCATGGTTCTCACATCTTCAACCGAAGCGAAGGCAATGTCTGTTTTGCAATAGGTCTTGATATCCTCCCAGTATCCTTCCGCCATCTCATAAAATTTGGTTTTACCGGTAATGTGATAGAGGTAATATGCCGATTCAATGATTTCGGGGTTGAGGTCATACCTGGGGGAGTTTGGTTCTCCGGTATTGTAATCGTATACCATTGGCTCCAGCCCGAATTTATTCCATAGTCCATTTCTTGTATCCTGGTTTTTTTCAGCCCGTTCCGGATCGCCAGATAAGGCAAGGATTGCCGGGAAAAAGGCATCATAGAGGGTGACCACACTGCTTGTCTTCTCTCCGGTGTGCATGTTCACCCTGCAGTACCAGAGCGTGGAACCATTCTCATCGGCAAGGCATTGGTGAATTGCATTGATACTTTTATTCCAGACCTCCTCCAGGTCTTTGTCCTTAAAGAGAAGAAGGCTTTTAAAAAGGTATTCATAGTAGGAGTCGATTCCGGCACAAATGTGGCTGTCCTGGTTCACCCATTCTCCGGTTTCCACATCAATCACTTCGCCAACCAGGTTCAGATCGGATACCCTCTCCCAGAGGGCAAGGTTTGCTTTTTTTGCTGCCTGATAATAAACAGGATCAGCCGTATAATAGCTCAAAATTCCCATTTCCAGGAGGTAGGTGCCTGCTTCAGCAACGTTTACCCTGTTCCCTCTGGTTTTCCCGGTTAGCAGGTTTACAGAATAGTATGGAATGCCGGTGGGTGAATCGAACGCTCTGATCATCCGTTTTCCAAAATCTTCGGTCTTATCCAGGATCCTTTCATCCCCGGTATATTGATACATGGAGAGCAGTCCGCCCAGGATACGGATGTTCACTTCGAAGGTTTTTACGAAGAGGTCCTTATCCCAGGAAATGCTGTCAACCAGGTATGTTTCAACCTCTTTTGCAAGGTCATCCAATCCCATCACTTTCATCGTGCTGTATGCATCAATGGGGGAGATATGCAACGACTTTTCATACCAGTCGGAATAACTTTTAGAAAGCGGAAGGAGAACATCATGCCCCCAGGCATAGGTTTTATAGGCTTCCCATGTGCGAATGAATTCTTTTTTTACTTCTGCACCTGGGTCGGTGCCTGATGTTACTTCGCCTTTTGGGATACAGCTTGTCAATACCAAAAAGCAACCTAAAAAAAGAGGATTGAAATGCTTCATTGTTATTGGTGTTTCAGTTTATTTGTTTACCATCATTTCTTTTGCCCAGAGATGATTTGGGTCCAGTTGAATGGTTTTTTCAAACATCTCACGGGCTTTTGCATTGCTTTCTTTCCCCAGATAACCCAATCCCTGCATGAAATAAGCGGAAGCCTGTCTCCTGTTTGCTTCCGTGTTTTTACCGAATTTAGCGAAGAAGTCGATTTCATCTGTCTGCGAAAGGGATTCTGATCCCAGGGCAATGAGTCGATCGTATATCCGGTTTGCACGTTCCGGGTTGTTGAGTTTCTCACAGGCAAGTCCTACATAATAGATGTATTGGCTGTTCATCCGCCGGTCTGAGGCAGTTTTCTCAAAATACATTTTCGCTTTTTCTGGCTGATTGGACCGTTCATAACCCACTCCCGTATAGTATAAGATCTGGGCATTGCGGATGTAATTTTCTGCACGGCCCAGCTGGTGGTTTTCCGGATACTCATTGGCCATAAGAAAATCGTCCAGTGCTCTCCTGTAGTTACCTGTTTTTATTCGTTGCAATCCTCTCAACAGGTGAGCATCTACATGGGTCTCGTGTAAATCCCGTGATCCCTCCTGGCTATGGAAAAAATAATCGGTCAGGTAACCGATGGCTCTATCGTATTCTTCTGCATGAACCAGCACCCGGATTTCCCGAATGAGTGCATCCTCCCGTTTTTGCAGGTACTGGTGGTTCTCTGTCAATAATTTCACTCTTTTTTCAATGGGTGCACCCTGTTTTTCATACAACAGGTCAAGCTCATAATAATAGCGGGGGTCCTCCCGGTTATACTGAATGGCAGTTTCGTAGGCTTCAATGGCTTTTCCCGGATCATCCAGGTAATGGGAATAGCCCCATCCAAGATTACGGTGAGCAATGGAAAGATCTATCTCCAATCCTACTGCTTTCTGCCAGTCTTTCATCGCTTTTTCAGGTTGTTTATCAAAAAGCAGGTTCCCTCGGTAGTAATGGGCACGGGAATCATCCGGTGCATATTCCAGGGCAGTCTGATAAACCGGCAGTGATTCCAGGCGATAGGGGAAGCAATAATCCGTGGGCAAAGACCGGGCTTTCCGGAAATTCTCCCGGGCTAATGATGCCTCTCCTTTCAGATGGTACAAGTATCCAAGGTAATAATAGATGGTGGGGTAGTTTTGAACTCTTTCTGACCCCGATTTCCCGGCAAGGGTTAACAGGGCAATCGATTCATCATAGAGCCCCGCATTCAGATACTCCACTGCCAGTTCAAGATACGATTCCGGATTATCGCCCATCCTTTGAACCAGCAATTCAGGATGGTAATTCTCCGGGTTCGATTCGGTTATGTCGTTTTGAAGAAGGTACTTTTCATTCAATGCCCTGAAGTTAAGCGGATCGAGGGCAAGAACACGGGCTACGATCTCTTCCGCTTCCTCGTTTTTGCCGGTTTTACGCAAAACGGCAGATTTCAGGTTCAGGGCGCTGATATTTTGTATATTGGTAACCAGACAGTTGTCTGTATACTGAAGGGCTTTCTGAAAATTGTTTCTGACCGTGGATATTTGAGCAAGGTGATAAAATGCTGCAGAGCGGAAAGGATAATCCCATGTGGCACGATAGAGGGTATCCATGGCATCGTCATATTTTTCCTGTTTCTGCAGGGTCAATCCCAGGTGGTAGAGCGGTTCACAATCCCTTGGACGGGTATAATCTTTTGTTAAGCGTTGAATGGCTCTGCGAAAGTATCTTGCAGCAACCTCGTAGTCGCCCCGCTCTTTATAATAGATCCCCATCTGCGTATTACAACGGATATCTCCGGGGTCCCTGGATAATGCTTCCCGAAAATAATCGGTTGGCTCCATGCGTGCATTATGAAATTGTTTGATCCTTAATCCGGTCAGGTAAAGTTCTTCTATGGTTTTGATCTCTTCAGGGGGTAGGGGAGGCTTCACCGCTTCAGGCAGTTCGGTTACCTCCTCCAAACGTTCTGGTTGATAACGGATCAATCCATTGTTCTGATTATCCAGCAATACCAGGTTCAGGTTTTTTTCATCCATTGGGTCAGCGAGATGAATATTACGGGAATAGGGTTCAGAAGGACCGATGGTGATCACTTCTTCGAAGAGGAGGTCCGAGTCATACATCAATCTTATCCTTGCATTCCTGTGCTCTTCCGTTGTGTTGGCTGCGATAAAGAGGGTATCTCCGGGTTTCACTTCCAGGTTCAGGAGACCGTTCAGGTTGGCTGTTTTTGCTCCAGCCGTTTCCCGGATCGGATACCAGTACTGTTTGAACGGTTTGATCTCATAGGGTTTGATCCAGCTATAATCGGGCTGGTTATCAGAGTATGCTCCTGTCATCAGTTCAGCATAGGGAGCACCCTGGTCTGTCAGCACCTGAGTGTCCCACATGGCACCCCTCGGTCCCGGCCCCCATTCCCATAATTTTGCCCCGGTTACGATGTGTGGATTTCCAACATGCATTGTTCCCGCATTTTTTCCATGATCATACCCGGCAAGAAATCCCTCCTTCAGATCGTGTGCGAAGAAGGAAACCGGCTCGGGATGATTCTTCCACCAGCTTGCATCAATACCGTCGCAGTAGTATTCCCTGTTTACATAGGACTCCCGGGTAATGGGCCAGTGACAGAAACTGTTTTTTGCATGATAGGTTGCAATTTGTGTGCTGGGAGGAAAAATGATCTGGTACTCGTCGTTGGCATGCGTTGCCACGTTAGCCCAGTACAACATGGAATGAATACTCTCGGTCAAATTCATCAGTTTCCCGCTGACTTCAATGTAGGATCTGTCAGGATACAGCGTGATACCAATGATCCATCTCATCCGGTGCCTGGGTTCCGTTTCACCAATCCAGATCGTGCTGCTCCCATCTTCATTCCGTTTCAGGGTATAATCTACGGGTAAAAAAGTGGACGCTCTGTGGTGATGAAAGACACAAAATTCGACCCCACCGGATATCCATGCTCCAAGCATGCCGATAATAGCAGGCTTGATAACTTGATGCCGGTAAAATATCTCATATCCGTTCGTTTTGTCGGTGGCATAGAAAATCTTTCCACCGATTTCCGGAAGAACACACAATTTGATGTATTTGTTTTCAAGATAGAGCGCCTTGTAAACAACATCTTTTTTATCATTCGAAAGATTATCCTGCAATGGGTAGGGATAAACAACCCTGCTGGCTCCCTGATAGGATTGATTGAGGAAAAACATCGGGTTAACATCCGGTGGGTGGATCAGGTAAGTTGGCAGGGTGAGGGTATCTTCCCGGATTTTCACCAAATCATCGAACTGACCCTTTGCAGGCAAACTTAGAAACAGGCAGACTATGAACAGGATATAAATCCTGATTTGGGATGGAAACCGCCTGCAGAAAAGAAAAGAATCCATCGCTTGTTTATTTTATCAGGTGTAATAAGAACATTCAACGATTAACCCCCCGGCTGAACTTTTTTCATAGGGGGATGATCTTTATCCGAAAGATACGGACAACGGTAAAGATAATACCCATAAAGCGGAAGAAAAAAATGACAGGCGCATTAATTTTATCTACTTTTATGAAACAAAGTTGTTATCATGACCGACAAACAATGGCAAGCACTGGTTGATGTGATAAACGGGGAAATTATGGATCCCCTTCCGGTCGGTTTTATCATTGATTCCCCCTGGTTACCGAACTGGTATGGCATTTCCATCCTGGATTACTTCTCCAATGATGATCTGTGGCTCCGGGCAAACAGGAAGGCGATTGAAACATTTCCTGAAGTGATGTTCTTTCCCGGGTTCTGGTCTGAATTTGGCATGTGCAGCGAACCATCTGCCTTCGGTGCCAGGTGCTCCTTCCCTCAAAATGAATTCCCTCATGCTCACAAATGCATTCATGCAGTGGAAGAGATGGGCAGGATTACGAAACCGGATCCACAAAAGGACGGACTGGGTCCGATTATCCTTAACCGGCTAAAGATCAATCGGAAGAGAATTGAAGCTGCAGGTCACAGAATACGCTTTTCCGTTTCAAGGGGACCGTTGAACATTGCATCTTATTTGATGGGAACTACCGAATTCATGACAGCCATGCTGACACATCCTGAAGAAACCCATGCAATGCTCCGGATCATTACTGACTATTTGATCGAATGGCATGCATTGCAAAAAAAAAGCTTTTCAGGCATAGATGGAATACTGGTTCTGGATGATATCATCGGTTTTATCAGTGAGGAACAATTCAGGGAATTCGGCCTTCCATACTTTTCGGAGATATTTGACAGGGATGTCACCATTAAATTTTTACACAATGATGCAGAGTGTAGGGAATCCATCAGCTGCCTGCAGGAAATGGGAGTAAACCTGTTTAACATGGGGTACGAGACCGATCTGAATCAGCTCAAAGAATTAACTGACAATCAAATCACCATGCTTGGGAATGTACCACCCCGGGATGTGATGGCAAAAGGAACCCCGGGGGATGTTACCCGTTCAGTTCGGGAATTAATAGAGGGATTAAAAGAGAAATCACGGGTGATATTATCCTGCGGGGGTGGAATGTCACCCGGTGTTACAACACAAAACATCAACGCTTTTGTTCAGGCTGTATTAAAATAAATTCAGAGGAGGTCTGAGTATCATGAAAAAGGATCGTTTCGTAATCGTTGGTGCACTGATAATCCAGGTGTTCATGTATAACGCCTGCACGGGAAAAAGAGATAATCCAAATATCCTGTTCATCTGTGTGGATGACCTTCGCCCTGAACTTGGATGTTATGGGAACAACCATATTGTTTCACCCAACATTGACCGACTGGCTTCCGGGGGGGGCGTGTTCCTGAACCATTATGTGCAGGTCCCCACCTGTGGGGCATCAAGGTATTCATTATTGACCGGCATGTTACCCGGGGACCGGATAGAGTTGGGAAATGAAGTGATCAGGCAATCCATTTCAAATAAACCCGAACAGGATCTCCCCGAAACATTCATCCACCATTTGAAAACAGGAATATTGCTGAAGAGAAACCGGAAATTGCGGATAGCTTGATGATCTTACTGGAAAGGGGTAATACCGGGATTTATGAATATGAACGGTGAGATGATTGAAAAAGGTTGGCGTGGTATTTGATATGAAGTTCCTAACCGATTGAGGACGGATATTTTTCCGGTATCCGTTCTATTCCTTATTTTTACAACCGGCCTCCGGATACCAGACCTTATTCTGCATTCATCAACAAACAAATTGCGAAAATGAAAAAGAGGGAAAAGATTAAAAGGCATGTGATCACGGGTTTAATCCTTACCGGATTGTTACTGGTCCGGTTTACCGTAAATGAAGAGGATTTTGAAACGGCTCTTTCAGAAAAAATGGAAATGTATAAAACAAATTATCCGATGGAAATGATCTATATCCATACGGACAGGGATGTCTACTCACCGGGAGATGAACTCTCTTTCAAAGCCTATATCAGGGATCTCTATACCCTGGAACCATCACAACAGAGTGAGATCCTGAATCTGGCACTGATGGATTATCAGGGAAAAATCGTTCTGAATAATCCGTTTCAGATCGAGGGAAGCCAGGTTGCCGGTAAGCTTCTGTTTACCAATACAATACCCGAGGGAAAATACTTCCTTATCGGTTTTACGGAACTGATGCGTGAATGGAAACCCGAATATGTTTTTATCAAGGAGCTGTTCATGACGACCATCTCCTTTCCCGGCACAACCATTCATCTCTCAACTCCCGATACAATGTATAACCCCGGCGATGAGGCAGAAATACATGTTGCCCTGCTTTCGGCGGAAGGGAAAACCATTCGTAATTCTTTCGTTTATGACATCAGGGAAAATGGCGCCTCATTCTTCTCAGGAGAGGGAAAAACAGATAGAACGGGCAAATCAGTGATTCAGGTTACCCTTCCCGAATTTCAGGATCCAGCATTAATTACAATTGATTTGAAAGTAGAAAGGGCAAGAACCAGTGAGAAGAGTTCTTTTGTAATTCCAACAACCGGATTGCCCTATACGATTGATTTTTTCCCCGAAGGAGGGAACCTGATCAATGGTGTTGAGACAAAAGTCGGGTTTATTGCACAGGACTATTTTGGCAATGCAGCTGAAATTGAAGGACAGATTCTGGATTCGGACAATAATGTTCTGACCCGGTTCAAAAGCCGGTTCAATGGGCTGGGATATTTTACCTATGTGCCGGATAGAAAAAAACCTGCCAAAGTTAAAATCATTAGCCCCAGGGGTATGGGCGATCCAATTGACCTTCCTGAGGTGTCTTTTAAAGGAGCAATGCTCACTTTAAAAGACAGATCAGACGACTATCTATCATTTGAAATTGTGAACACGCTGGATGAAAATGATGACCCATTCCATGCTGTAGCGGAACAGAATGGTGAGATCATCTGGTATCGATCCTGTCCGGCTGGTAAAACAATACAACTTGCCATACCCGTCTCAGATTTTCCGGGAGGAGTGATCCATGTTACCCTGTTTAATTCCCGGGGAGATGCCCTGAGTCACAGGGCAGTATTTCTGAACAAACCCAATTCAACCATTCAGGTCAAAACAGATCAAAATGAATATATCCCGGAAGAGGAAGTAAAACTGAACATTGGCATGCAGAATAGTGAAGGAGATCTGATAGCAGCAGACCTTAGTGTTTCAGTTACGGATGCAAACCTTAATCCGGACTGGAACCAGGATCCCGACATTTTTTCCTACTTCCAGCTTGGACCGGGGATTGGGAAATTTCCTTTTCCGCCGGGCTATTTTAATAATAACGCCAGCAAGACAGCACTGGATCTTGATGTTATGATGCTTACAGTCAGGGATGAAAAATTCAACTGGATTAACCTGATGGGGAAAGAAACCGGCTCGCCTGCGAGGGAAACCGGTCAGGATATCATTGGGGTAATAAGGAATTCCTACCGGTTGGATCATCTTGGCATGTTGCATGCCCAGATTGAGAACTCTCAGTTCTTCAACCGGTATATTTTGAAATACAACCTGATATTCCCTGAATATTATCTGGTCAACCAACGCTATTTTACCGAAGAAAAAAAAGAAGATCCCCGGCTCACTAATCGGAATTGGATCCAGGAAGACCTGGGAACCGGAATGCCCATTCTGGAGGTGATCAGGAAAATTAAGAACTTCCAGCTCATGGGAAACAAGATTGTTTTTTATGGCCCGAATTCCATATTAAATCAGGAAGGGGCACTCCTTGTATTTAATGGAATAAAAATGGGAACGGATGTCAGTATCTTAAGCACATTGAGCCCTCATGATATTGCAAACATCAGAGTCATCACAAATCCTTCTGAAGTCCTTATGTACACCGGGTTTAATCCCGTGGGCATCATTGATATCACAACCAAGGGGGGAGCTGGATCCATGGAAGATACGGAGGATGAACCCCAGGTGTACAACCCGACTTTGTATTGGAATCCGTTCGTTTATACACTGGAAGAGAGGGAGATATCCCTGTCATTCAAAAGCACCTTCATGAAATCAAGCTATACAATCGTTGTGCAGGGTATGGATGAAAACGGGAATCCGGTATATGAGAAAAAAGATTTCTCGGTATATTAATCCAAATACCGGCTGTTCCGAAGGGCACGTGAAGCATACCAGGTAATGAATACGAAACAGAGCAAAGGAACCAGGTAAGCCATGTTGATCCCGGCAGGAAGTTTTATCCCTCCCACAGCCCTGACGTGATCAACCCATGTAGAAACCAGTCCCTCGAGCTGGGTGATCACTGCTCCGCCAACAATAGCCATGATCTGTAGCGATGATGCAATTTTTGTGTCCTCTCCGAGTCCCTTTACAGACATCCCGAAAATAGTCGGAAACATCAGCGACATGCAACCGGACACACCCACCAATGCAAATACACCGGGATATCCGCCGACAAAGACAACGGCAAGGCAGAGAACAATAGCCACTGTGCTCAGGATAGTTAACAGTTTTTCCGGCTTTATGTACTTCATCAGGGCGGTACAGATGAACCGGGAAGAGACGAAAAGTATAAGGGATGCCAGGTAGTAATTGGCGGCTACCTGTTCGGCTGTCTTTTCCGATCCTGCAAGTACCTCTTCAAGGTTCAGTTCTTTCATGGCATAGCGGATGGTAAAAGACCAGATCCCGATCTGGGCACCAACGTAGAAAAACTGGGCTAGCGTACCCAGCACATAATTCCGGTTCTGAAAGAGACGCTTCAGGGTGGGAACCAGATCCACTTTGCCTGATTGATCGCCCGTACGGGGCATTTTTACAAAGTAGATCACAATCCAGAGTAGCAGCAATATGGCGCCAATGGTTACATAGGTTGTGGTAACGGCATTCAGCTCGCCGTTTTGAATGATCTTTAATTGCTCGGAGGTCATGGATGCCCTTTCCTCCGCTCCGGCTTTGTCCAGATAGGCCAGGATAAATATCTGGCTCAGGAATACACCCGTGATGGATCCGATGGGATTAAACGATTGGGCAAAATTCAACCTCCGCGTAGCCGTCGAAGGATGTCCCATGGCGATTATGTAGGGATTGGCAGCCGTTTCCAGGATGGATAACCCTCCGAAAAGAATCCATAGCGCGCCAAGGAAATGAAAATAATTTGCAGTATATTTTGCCGGGAAGAAAAGAAAACAACCAATCAGGTAAAGTCCCAACCCGAGCAAAATACCGGATTTGTAAGAAAATCTTTTGATATAGATGGCTGCCGGAAGGGCGAAAATAAAATAACCCAACCCGTAACAGGAGATCTGGATCAGTGCAGTTCGTGAATCCGACATGCTCATGATGCGCTTAAAAGCAGCAAGCAGTGTATCCGTCATATTGTTAGCCAGACCCCATAAGAAAAACAGGGAAGTAATCAGAATAAAGGGTAACCAGATACCTTTCGGAACCAATCTTTCTTTTTTGTCCATCGTGTGATTTGATACCTTGTGAGTAACAGCAAGCTAAAATTTCAGGTGGAGTAAATATAATTTATTTTACTTTAAATCGTAAGGAATTGTAATTCCAAAATCATGGGTAACCCGTTTATACCTTTCCGGTATGATTTTTGAGGTAATCTGGGACATTAACCTAAACCTATCCAGATGAAAGCAAAATACCTCTTTATCCTTATTCTCATTGGTTTAGTAGCAGGATTCATTTCATGCGAAGAGAATGTTATCGAATCGGATCCGGAAGGATCATTGTCCATTGGTATTGTAATGGACGAGGGTATCCCCGCAATGAAATCTGCTGATAATGATACCGCTGTCACCAACCTGTTTATTGCAGTCGTTTCGGTAATAAACGAAGAGGGTGCAATGGTACTGCAGGATGAGAAAATCGAATTGTACCGTTTTAACGACCAGTTTGTTAGCGAAGAGATCCGGCTGAAAACGGGTCACTATGACCTTGTACGTTTCCTGGTAATCAATCCGGAAGGCAATGTGCTGTTGGCTGCGCCCATGGAAGGATCACCACTGGCTTATCTTGTGTATGATCCCCTTCCCATCCATTTCAGGATTGTAAAGGGAGAAAGAACCTTTTTGAATCCTGAGGTTCTCCCGGCATGGAACCATACACCCGAAGATTTCGGATACCTCAGCTTTGGGGTTTCGGTTGTCCGTCCGCTGGTGTTTTTTGCTGCAGCCTATATGTATTATGAAAACCCCATGATCATGGCTCCTTCCCTGATTACTTCTGCCGAAATGCTGGTAGTAGCCGACTCAACCTGGAGACATGGTTACAAACTGGAACCAACAATCAACCGGATCATTGTGCGGGATGGCTTTCCTTCCTATTACATCAGAGTGAGAAAAGAGGGATTCATTCCGTTTGAAGGAAGATTCCTCCGGGATCAGTTGAGGGAACATACCCGGACAAATCCGTTGATGATCCCGCTGAAATATGAACTTACTGACAGCACCGTTACACCCGGTGATACCATTTGGACGGGGCACTAACAACTCTTTTACAAAATATACCTGATCTTACACTTTTCCCATAGTTTATCACCGGGTTGGAGTGGGATGAACCAGAATTCGTAATCGTATTCCTTATCTTCGAGGCGATATTGTGGATGCGGTTTGGCTCCCCACGAATTATCACCGCCAACTCCCCGTTGTTTGAAGTCGAGGTTAACCGAAATAAATTCCTGCTCCACCAGTTCCCATTCATGCATTGATCCGCGGGATTCCTGAGTGAGGTCCTCGTTTGTGTAGGGGAGGGCTGAAGCACTCAGGAATGGAATGCCGACGGCAAGAAGGCCTGCTCCCTCCCCGTTCCTGAAACTGATCCACCGGATATCGGTACGGTTTCCATTTTCCTGTGGACTGATATAGGGGTAATACATCTCCTGAGGGGTGGTGTTGTAGTGCCCGACGAAAGCGGAGGTATACCGGTCCTGGTAGTTCTCATGGGATCCACGACCAAAATACTCAATGAGAGACAACTCTTCCGGAAGAAACAGGTTCATTCCGAAACGGGGTATTTCATTGAGGGTTGAATCGGCATAGGAAAAACTGTTTTTGACCTTCACTTGACCATTGCCCAGAATGGTATACTCGATTGCGTGCTTTCCACCGACATCCGGGATATCATACCGGACCGTTATAATGTGCATATTCCCGGTCTCTTCTCTAACGGAAAGGTCCCTGAATATCCTGTTTTTTGCAGCATTCCGCCAGGGAGCGAGCTGCAGGTGCATCCGGTTGCCAAAATCGTTGTCCGTCGGGGGCCTCCAGTAATTGGGTTCTGGTCCTTTGACAAATAATTCCAGTTCATTGAAGCGGTATGAGGTAATGTTCCCGGTGTAGATGTTGATACCTAAACCGAATTTCTCTCCGCTGAAATAAACCTGGTCACCTTCCGTAATGAATTCCAGATCCGGAACTTCCGAGAGATCAAATTTTGGCAGATCCGACTGAAACGGGAGTTTAAGCTGCTCTTTTGCTATTTCGTGTCCGGCAGGGATCAGCGGTTCTGCCTCCTTCAGGGTAACACTGAAGTTTGCAAAATATTCAACGCCTGGAACCGGTTCATCAACAGGGACGGGAATGATAAATTCTCCGGATTCACCGGGACCAATCTTGAGATCCGTGATGATACCGGTTGCGATTCGTTTATGATCAGCAAGGATCTCCCACTGGCAGTCAAGGTTTTCGAGGGTAATGAAATGATAGTTGTTTTCAATTTTGATTTTTCCCTCTTTCAGATCAACAGGCAGGATCTTTATATCCTGGTACACCTTTTTTACTTCATAAAGGCTGGGATGGGCTGTCCGGTCAGGGTTGACCAGTCCGTTTATGCAGAAGTTATTTTCGCTTGGAACATCTTCCGGTCCAAAGTCACCTCCAAATGCCCAGAACTCCTCTCCCTCTTCATTTTTCTTCACCAATCCCTGGTCGACCCAGTCCCAGATAAAACCTCCCTGCAGGTGATCGTATGTTTCGATCACATCCCAGTAATCCTGTAAATTTCCAACACTATTACCCATGGCGTGAGCATATTCGCAGAGGATGAGGGGGCGCTCCTGTTTCTCCTTTGCATATTCCTCGATCCGTTCGATCCGTGCATACATGGGACAGTAGATATCGGTATTGGGTCCCAGTTCAGCCTGTTCGTAATGGACCGGTCTTGAATAATCCCGTTCATGGATCCACTGGTAACAGGCGGAAAAGTTAATCCCATCTCCTGCTTCATTTCCCATAGACCAGATGATAACAGAAGGATGATTTTTATCCCTTTCAACCATCCTCTGTATGCGATCAAGGTGTGCTTCTTTCCAGGCAGGATTTTTTGCGAGACTTCTTTCCCCGTAACCCATTCCGTGTGATTCGATGTTGGCTTCATCAATCACGTAAATCCCGTATTTATCACACAGGTCATACCACCTGGGATCGTTCGGGTAATGACTGGTTCGTACCGCGTTGATGTTATTCTGCTTGAAAAGCCGGACATCTTCCAGCATGCTCTCTTCACGGATGACATGACCGGTATATTGATCGTGTTCATGGCGGTTCACACCTTTTAACAGAACGGCTTTCCCATTGACCAGCAGCTGGCCATCCTTAATTTCCACTTTACGGAATCCCACACGGCATCCAACCACCTCAACGAGGTTTTTATCTTTATCCTTGATGTGAAGGGCCATGATGTAAAGGTTGGGTGTTTCAGCGCTCCATTTTGCGGGATTGTCAATGGTGGTTTCAAAATCAATCCTGGCATTGTCTTTTCTGAGCTTTATCTCCTGCTCGGCTTTATAGAGCAGGTTCTGCTCTTCGTCCCCAAACAGGATCTCCAGGTAGTATCCTTTGTATTTCTTTTTTTGGATATAGCTGGTAATATCGGCAGTCACCTTCAGGATCCCGTTCCGGTAATTATCATCCAGTGTAGCAAGGGCAAAAAAATCGCGGATATGCAAGCCGGGTGTGGAAAAGAGATAGACATCCCGCTCGATACCGCTGATCCGCCAGAAATCCTGGCATTCCAGGTATGACCCGTCTGACCATCGATACACTTCCACGGCCAGGTCGTTCTCCCCGCTCTTAAGATAGGGGGTAATATTCCATTCGGCAGGAGTTTTTGATCCCTGGCTGTATCCGACTTTCTGACCATTTACCCAGATATACATGGCGGATTTAACCGCACCGAAGTGAATAAATACCTGGCGGTTCTTCCATTCATCAGGGATAGTAAACTTCCGTTTATAGGATCCAACCGGGTTCCAATCGGCTGGGACATTGGGCGGATCCGGATTTTCCGTCCATTCATAGGGGCTATCAACATAGATCGGGATGCCAAAACCCTGCAGTTCCCAATTGGAAGGCACCGGAATATCATTCCAGCCGGAAACATCATAGTCGGGTTGAAAAAACATTTTTGGACGGTCGGCAGGCCTGCGGACCCAATTGAATTTCCACGTCCCGTTGAGTGACTGGTAGAAGGGAGAATCTTTGGGATTATTCCATTTAACTGCCAGGCAATCGGCATGTGGAATGAGTGTTGCATGGGGTTTCTCCTTTTTCTGATCAAACATGGCCGGATTGACCAGATCCGCTGGAAAATCCTCCTGAGAGAATCCGGGGAGAGAAATGAAAAGTGCCAGGATTAAATGAATAAGAGATGTTGATTTCATGGGTTAGCATTGTTAGTTTTAAAGAGAAAAAAGATTATAGTCAGGATGACCTTTCATTGAGGATTTTGTTTTGCTCCACTGTTGCTCACCGGGGAGGTTGAGTCTCCCGGTGGGTGGTTTGGGCAATTTGAATCGTCTCATTCATACAAATCATCCAGGTCTGCCTGAGCCAGTTCAATCAGAAAACCTGCGATTTTCTGTGTGACATCCTGAAGGAATCGCTTTCCCTTCTCTGCAGTTGCCCGCTTTGGATCACCTACTCCCGTATCTTCTGATATTTTTGTCCATTCCCTGGGAGCCCAGACCCACTCCCCTTGAATTCCTTGCAACCTGAATTCTTTTGCTTTGCCATTCCCTGCCTGATCGAGGGGCAACATCAATTCCGGATCGATAAAAAGGAGGTTACTGGTCTCCATTTCACCCCCATGGTCTCCCGGCTCATCAAAGAATTCTGTGTTATCGAAGATCCTCCACCAGTCAAGGGTGCAAATGAACAGTTCGGGATACTGAGGTTGCAACTCCCGGATGATCTGCCTGAAATCATTCCCTCCATGCCCGTTTATAATGACCAGTTTATCCATTCCCTGAGTAATCAGGCTTTCAGCAATATCCTCAAGGATAGCATGATGGGTTGAAGGATTCAGGTTTATGGTGTATGGAATGTCCAGCTGGCCGGTATTGACTCCAAAGGGCACACAGGGTAGCACAATTGCCTTGGCTCCTTTCTCCCAGGCGATCCGGGCGGCTTCCGCCGCAATGTATTCCGACTGGATATTATCGATCACATAGGGCAGGTGGTAATTGTGTGCTTCGGTTGCCCCCCAGGGAAGTATAGCGACCTGGTAATCATTCTCTTTGACGGTTTTCCAGGTTGTTTGAGCGAGGATGTAAGGTTTCATTGACATGATCTGAATATATTAATATTATCATTTATTGTTAGGGGAATGTTTCAGCTTGTTTTATATCCACTTTCTATTTTTTATCTTCATAAATTTTCAGTAACCATCCTTTTCCTGGTTCCACCGGTAGAAATCCGCTTGGGGAGAAGCGGTGATATTCCTGAAAATCTTTAATAAAGGGAGCCTCAACACGTGCATTTTCCATGTTGATCCCCAGCCGATCCCAGTCGACGGAAAGGTGAATGTGTTCGGTCGCTTTTGCCCAACTGCCAATGGCAACCAGGCATCCATCTTCCCCGACATAAGCGGTAGCAAGAACAGTTGATTCCCCTGTATTTACGGGGCAATCGGGTGACCAGTAACCGATCATTTCACTCACTTCCATACCAAACGCATCCCAGATCTTCCATAGGCTTCGGGGATCGCCTGCCCAGGGTAAACGCGAAGTCATTCCATACACCATGCCACGGTATTTATTTCCTCCGTCCTGGAGCATTTCTCCCATAACCCCGAATGGTATACCGGACATTTCTATCAACCAGAAATCCGGGGGTGAATCTTTATCAAAGTATTCGCCAAACCAGAGACGGTCAATAAACGGAAAATGTTCCATGTAGAGCGAAGCGCTGTTAATGAATCCGTCCCGGACATTGAACTGGTTTGCCGAGTGAAGATCAATAAGTGCTCCATCCCTGTTCCGGTCCAGGGTTTTTCTGACCCTCTTCATCGTGGTCCGGTCAAAGGCTACATCATCAATATATAACCCGTCTATTTCCATGTTTCTGGCAAGCCAGTCAAGTCCTTCAATATAGTAGTTGTGCCATCGTGACATGCCGGAATTGATGATGGCTGCATCTTTAAGGTGGGGCACAAACCAGGCAGCAATATAATCCTCCTCAAGGTGCTCCTGCAACCAGGAATAACCATTTCCCGGGCCGGAAGAGAAGATCTCATGGCCGAGACTGCGTATGGCAAAAAGTTCAGGGGCATGATTCGACAACTCCCTGATGGTGTTGTAAATCTTTACCTTAAGCCCCTTTTGATGAGCTTCGGCTATGTATTCCTTCATCTCCTGTTGATGGAGGAACGGATAGTTAATATATGGATTTACTTCATTGGCATGATGTACATTTACCACCGTTGCTCCGGTGGCAAGGATACTATCTACCGGGTTATACCTGTGGTAAAATCGTGTGCTCCACTGAAGCTTGGTGTCCAGTGGTCTGAAGGGTGTAAGCAAAAGATAGAAATTGAAATGGAGTTCCTGTCCGGGTTCCAGTTTGCGAGGCCCGGAATATGCAGTTACCATAACCAGTTTGTCGAACTGTTCCTCAATATTAATTCCTCCTTTACCATTGTTATACCAGGAATCCGGCATATTCAGGGGTTTGGAAAGGTAAAAGTTGGTATTCAGGGGACGGGTATAATTCTTTCCTCTTAATCCGAACTGGAGGCCACCATGCACATTTCCGATCCATGCTCCCTCCTGGTTTTTTTGTTGATCCCATTTCCAGAAGATATTTTCATTCCTAAAACCTCCTTTTGATCCAAGTCCCATGATGTAAACGGCAAATTCTTTTTTGATGGGAACCTGGAGTACAATGTCGCTCAAATCGATTTCTTTTTTTGTTGTTATAATCAAATTGAACCCAACATATCCATCAAACTCCATTTTACCATTGCACTCCATTTCCAGGTTTTCATTCCTGCTAACAGACTGCCAACTTACCAAACCCGGAAATGTTTCGAGGAATCTGAAATCGGAGGAGTCAAATCCCATATAATTCCCTTCTTTTCCTTTAATAATAATTTCTACAGGATGATTCAATACATCTTTACCTGCTTCTTCAACCCGGGTTACTTCAGGATTGAAAAAAGTCATAATCCGGTAGGGGAGGCCCATTTCGTTCAGAGTTACTTCCCGCCCGAGACATGAAATGGTTTTATCTTTTCTATTAAGGGGTATATATGGCTCAACTATTTCGTTATCAACAGCAATCTGTGAATTCAACCAGCGCAACCTGGAATGCCTCCAGGGTTCACCGTCTCCACGATCTTCGAGTATCCGGTTCTGAATATCCAATTCCAGTTCGATCGTTTGTTCCGGCAGTTGATGGGGATGAATGGTAATTTTCCCCCTGTATGTTCCGGGTGAAATATCATCCGGTATGTCGACCCCAAACCACAGTGCCTGGATTTTTCCTGCATCCACGGATATTTTTTCCGTAAAGTATTTACCGTCCCAGTTAACTCCTTCCTTGTTGAAACAGGTAAGGCTTTCTGCCGGTATCATTTTTTTGCCGGATTTATTTGATAAGCTGGTATAGAGGATCTCAATATCTTCAATCGGGGATTTCACTGCGTATAAGCCGACCTGGAAAGCGAAATATTCATTGATACAGGGTTCTCCTCTGAAAATGTTCTGAGTGCCCTTTACAACCCAGCGATAGGGCAGGTCTTTAGTCATCCGGACAGGAAATTTCCTGCTTTCCGGAAACAGCAGGTAGTGGGAGTCGGGAAACCTGGAGAGCAGCTCTTCCGTCTCTTCTTTTGTAGCGATGACTTCCATCGGATAGAAACTGTTGAACTGATCAATGGATTGGAATTCCATAACCTCCGCCTCCGGTAATTCTATCCAGCGTTCCTCTGTGAGTTCAGCCATTTCAAGATGGTTCTCACTCAACCAATAAGAATCAATTCGGGAAACCGGTTCCGGGTAATCGACTTTCGGATAATTTCTTCCGGATAGTTGATAAGGGAGGTAGTAGAGGTAATAATTTCCGGTGCCGCTAACCGGTTCAAAGACAATTTTTCCATATTCTTTTTTTATATCTACCGGCAGCATATTCAGAACCTGTTGACCTGTTTTTTCACTGAGCAGGATGATCATTTTATCCCCGGGGTTTTGATCTCTCCTCCGCCAGGGGATCTCTGCTTTTACAGCCTTATCATTCCCCTTGACATGCAATACAACCCGGTGATTACCAAGAGTATCTGGCCCCCACGATCCGGTTCCATAAGGTATCATTTCTTCCCCGGTTATTGAAGGGGAACAGGAAGATATGGCAATTAATCCCATGAGGATAATAAACCACCAGTGTTTAGCATAGACTTTCAGCATGTTGTTTCTGTTGATAATGAATTCCTGGCATTCCTGTTATGGCCCAGGTCAGGTAAATATAATCATTCACCCTGGAAATTCAGAGGTTTGATGGATATGTCTTACCAATTGACTCAACCATGGCAATGAAATTTTCCATGGGTGTATCGAGTTGGACATGATGTGTTGGCCCGATGATAAATCCTCCCTGCTTTCCCAGTATGGCAACCCGGTTAAACACCTCTTTTCTGACATCATCGGGTGTTCCGAAAGGAAGTGTATATTGTTCATCGATGCCTCCCCAGAAGCAGAGATTTTTGCCAAACTCACGTTTCAGCCTGGAGGGATCCATTGATCCGGGTTGTATTGGATTCAGCACATCCAACCCGATTTCGATCAGGTCCGGGATGATGGGGTAGAGGTACCCGTCTGAGTGATAAGCTACCTTCAGATCCGGATTCATTGATTTCAACGATTGAATAAATTCAGCCATTCTGTTTTTAAGAAATCTTCTCCACTGTTCAGGGGCTATGAGCATGGCGTGTTGTGCGCCAACATCATCCCCCAACCAGATCATATCCACTCCCATTTCAACCAGCTTTTTAGCCATGGTAAGATGGTACCCGTAAGGAAGATCAAGAAGCAGATCTACCAGTTCGGGATTTCTTAGCATATCCAGCATGATCTGTTCAAAACCTCTCAGCGCCCAGGCTTTTTCAAACATAGTGGTTACTGTTACACCAACAATCCAGTACTCGGATTTGAAATTCCGGATGACCTGTTCTGTTTCGTGATATAGTTCATTCCGGTTCGGATCGGGTGGTCTGTAGGCTGATATATCCTCATCTTTTTTCAATGGGTGATCGATCATTTCCGTGTATATTCCGGTTCCGAATTTTGTTGCATAGGGGATGGCTTTCCACCCGATACCCCACTCATCGGTATACTCTTCACCCGGTTTGTGTTTTTGAAAGTATCCATTATCCCATAAGCCGGTTAATAACATGTCCTGCTCCAGCATCCGTTCCAGTTCAAAGGATTTGCTGTGTTTGCGTGATTCGCCAGGATTCAGGAACTCCTGTTTATAACCCTCCATAAGCCGGCCAGCAAATTCCGGAGTGAAGCTGATTTGCATGGGGCATCGGTCAGGAGTTTGATGATCCAGAGCCTGCTGTACGCGTTCACGGTGGGAGAGCATAGAATAACTTGGGTTAATAAGCTAAAATGTTATAAGTTGATAAGTTGACATGTTATAAGTTGCTGTTTTAATGTTTCTTATCAACTAATAACATATAACTTAGAACTTACATCTTTTCGTACACTGGATTCTCCAGGGGAAGTTTGGCACCGGTTTCTTCGAACCATCTGTATAATTTTTTTTCCAGTTCGTCAACTTTTTCCGGCATTTCCTCTGCAAGGTTATTGTCTTCATACATATCCTTACTCAGATCGTATAGCTGGTATATACCGTAATCCCACTGTTTGATGAGTTTATAATTACCGGACCGAACGATGCTATAGGGTTTTACCGACGGGCTCCACCAGTAGTGTGGAAAATGCCAGAAAAGGTCTCGTTGTTCCAGGGTTCCACTCTCCTCGAGCAAGGGAACAAGGGGTACGCCATCAATGAGCAGTGAATCCGGTGGCTGAATACCCGCTGCCTGGCAGAGGGTCGGTAAAAAGTCGATGCTTATTACCGGTACTTCGCATTTGCTTCCTTGTTGCGTCACACCGGGCCATTTAATGATCAATGGTTCCCGGATACCGCCTTCATACGGAAATCCTTTCCCCAGTTTCAGCGGGTTGTTATCGGTTGCTACAACGTGTCCTCCGTTATCAGAGAAGAAAACAACAATGGTTCTTTCGGACAATTTGAGCCTGTCGAGCGTCTTCATGATTTTTCCGGTTGCTTCATCAACGCTCTTGATCATGGCAGCATATTCCGGATTTCGTTGACCCGTCAAAGGGGATCTGTGGTAGGATATGGCTAGTGCACTTTCCGATTCAGACAGGGGAGGGAGGCCTAACTTTTCCGCCTTATTGATAAAGTATGTGCTGATATCCGGTTTTGCCTGTATGGGAGTATGGACGGCATAGTGGCAGAGATAGAGGAAAAAGGGATGGTCTTTGTTATCCTCGATAAAGGATACGGCTTCATCCGCTTCCCTGTCGGTCAGGTATTCTCCCGGATTCCTTGACGGAAGCGATTCGATTGAAAAATCACCCCGTGTATAAGGATCAAAATAGGAGGGGGGGTGTCCATAATCTTCTCCTCCCGCATTGAAATCAAATCCCTGAGTGAGGGGTGACCACTCCTCAGGACCCAGATGCCATTTGCCAACATGCCCCGTTACATAGCCTTTGGTTTTTAGCATTTCTGCCAGGGTAACCTCCTTGTGCTCCATCCAGTATGGATTCTTTGGAGTGAGCAATTTCCGGGCAGGAATGGTATCATATCCCGATGGATTTTGCCTGTTCTCAGGAATGACCACACCGGAATACCTGCCCCTGATCCAGTCTGTAATGCCAATCCGTGTAGGATACCTGCCGGTCAGGATGGATGCCCGTGTGGGGGAACAGACCGCACAGGCTGCATATGCCTCTGTGAAAATCATTCCCTCATCGGCTAACCGGTCGATGTTGGGTGTTTCATAAAATTTGCTTCCCATGAATCCCACATCTTTCCAGCCCAGGTCATCGACAAGGATAAAAATAATATTCGGTTGTTCAGGAATTTGTATTTCCCTCTTACATGAAATCCAACAGAGGGAAAGAATCGCAATGACCGGCAATAATATTCGTCTCATTTTAATGTGTATTTGTTTTTCGTGTAACTTTTATTGACCACCAAAAATATAAAAATTGGACGAATATATATCAAATGGGATTTCGGAATGGTAATTTCAAGCCTGATTGTATCCGGAAAAAATCTCACGGGTGGAAAAATCAGTATAGAGAATGCAACACACACCCTTTGAAAGGGCCTTTAGGATAACCTGTTATTTGCATTTTCAGGGAATTATGAATTGTCATGGGAACTTCATACATTTATTTCCATAATTAATCAATCTGCGAGGCTAATGATCAGGAATTACATATTAACAGCACTGCGAAACCTGTATAAGAACAAGATTTTTGTTTTGATCAACATATTGGGCCTTGGAATTGCTCTGGCAATCAATATTGTTGCTTATTATAATCATCGGTTTGGAGCTGAGTTTGATATGATGCATAGCAGGAGCCAGGAGATTTATAAAATCAATTCAATCCGTGATCTACAGGGCCGTATGCAGGAATATGGAATTACTCCTATGGCCCTTGCTCCAATGGTTTCAGAGGATATTAGTGGAGTGGAATCTGTGATTCGATTTTCAATGTCCGGCTCCCCTGTCAAGCATGGCAACGAGGTCTTTAACCGGAGGATTGCGTATGCTGATAAGGATTATTTCAGCGCTTTTGATCTGCCGCTAATTTATGGGAATCACGAATCTTTTCAGGGTAAAGGGAACATAATGATCAGCCAGGAATTAGCCGGGATCCATTTTGGAGATACTGACCCGGTTGGTGAGCTTATTACATTGTTCGATGGTGAAGGGAATCCGTACGATTTTATTATTGGTGCTGTATATGAGGATATACCACAGAATAACAGCATGCAATTTGATGCACTCACTCTTTTTGATAATTTCCCTGATATATTCGATTTTAACGAAAACGATTGGAGTCTTTTTGTAGCAGCAACATTCCTGGTCATACCGGACCAAACTCGCCTGGATATTATTGACCAGAAAATAGATGAAATTGTCCCTGTGCAGAATAAGGCAAATGAAAACTTTATCATTACTGATTTTAAGCTTTTACCCCTGAAAGAAATGGCGAAAAACAGCAGAGAGATCTGGAGTAACTGGCTGTTCCCGGGATTGCATCCCGCACACCAGGTATCTCCATCAATTATGGCTCTGTTGATCTTATTAATAGCCTGTTTTAATTTCACCAATACCGCTGTTTCTGCATCGAGTAAGAGGTTGAAAGAGATCAGTATGCGTAAAGTTGCCGGTGGGAAAAGAGCACAGATCATTGCTCAATTCTGGGGAGAGAATCTTTTCATCTGCCTGATCGCCCTTATCGTCGCAATATTCTTTGCCAAAGTGTTACTCCAGGCCTATAACAAGATGTGGGATTATATGACCCTGACTATGACTTTTAAGGGAGACATACGTTTCTGGATTTTCCTGATAGCCATTTTATTCCTGACAGGAATCATTGCAGGTACCTATCCAGCTGTCTACATTAGCTCTTTCCGTCCCATGGATATCCTAAGGCAAAAGGTAAGATTGGGTGGTGCAAGTCTGTTTTCTAAAATCCTGCTTGCTCTGCAAATCTCTATTTCCGTTGTTGCCCTGGTTGGAGGAATTGTCTTTTCCAGAAATGCATATTACCAGGATACGCTCGATATGGGCTTTGATAAGGAGATGCTAATCGTTGCAATTATGTATAACCAATCTGATTACGAAGTGTACAGACAATCGTTGCTGAAGAATCCAAAAATAATTTCTGCAGCAGGTTCAAACTATCATGTGGGATGGGGTAACTATAGAAGGGGCGTTGATTATCAGGAGATGAAGCATGAGGTCAACGTGATGAACTTTGGGCTTGGTTATATGGAAACGGTAGGACTTGATCTGATCCGGGGCAGGTTGTTTGAACAGGAGTATGTAGAATCAGATGTCCTTAATTCTATCGTGGTAAATCAAAAATTTGTGGAGGACTTTGAGATGGATGATCCTATCGGCCAGCAGGTTTCCATAAATGATACCACAATTTTAACCATTATTGGAGTGGTCAATAATTTTTATACAAATGATTTCTGGGCTCCCATTGATCCTACTATGGTTCGACTGGAAGACAACGATTGGTTTAACATCATAGCAGTACGTTCGTTGAATGAAGATAGGGAGGAGGTTTTTGCATATATGGAATCGGAATGGCAGAGGCTGGTTCCGTCGATTTCTTTCACAGGAAGATTTCAGGAAGAAACAATGGAAGAAGCCAGGTACATAAACAGCAGCATTAAGAAAATATTTCTTTTCCTGGCTGTCTCAGCTACTCTGTTATCACTGATCGGATTGTACAACCTGATCTCACTGAATATCATTAGCCGGACCAAGGAGATTGGGATCAGGAAAGTACTGGGTGCCTCAATAATGAGTATTGCTGTTAGAGTAAACCTTGCATTCATTATTATTCTAATATTATCCACCGGACTTGGATGTGTTGGTGGTTACTATTTGACCGGTGCACTTATGGGAAGCATCTGGGCGAACCATCTTGGTTTCGAATTGTTCAACTATATTGGTGCATTCTTAGGAATGATTATAGCTGCTGTGCTTACTGTTAGCTGGAAAATTTATTTGGCAGCAACAACCAACCCGGCGACTTCGTTACGGTATGAATAGGATATATTCCGGATTTAATTCCGTTGGAACGGGTGCGTTTATGCTCTCCCGCCATTGTAACAGGTCATTATGTAATTCGAGGGTTTTCTCCGGGTGTGTTTTGGACAATTCATGCGATTCTTCAATATCTTCCTTGAGATTGTAAAGCTCGATGGTACCATTTTCGAAGAACTCAATGAGTTTCCAGTTGCCCTTTCGTATGGCACCCGCGGGAGTGATTCGGAATATCTGGTCCATTCCTGCATACCGTTCCAGGTATGCAGGGAAATGCCAGAAAACAGCTTCCCTTTTCCATCGCTTCTTCCCGCTGAGCAGTGGCACGATGCTTTGCCCATCCAGTATCTGATCAGAAAAATTTTTTATTCCGGCAACTTCAAGAAATGTTGGAAATAAATCTATTCCTATGACGGGAATGTCACAGTTCGATCCTTCTTTTATCCTGCCCGGCCATGAAACGATAAGCGGTTCACGGATCCCTCCTTCATAGAGCATTCCTTTTGATCCCCTGAGCGGTTCAGCACCTGAAATGGCTCCATGCGGTCCGTTATCAGAGAAGAAAACAACAAGCGTTTTATCCCTGATCTTTAGCTCATCAAGCAGCGATATGATCTTTCCCACTCCTTCATCGAGACTTTCGATCATGGCAGCATATTCGGGATTCTTATGGCTTCCGGATGTGGATTTATTTGCGTAATGATCGATCTTGTCAACCTTTGCCTGAATGGGAGTATGAACTGCAAAATGTGGCAGGTAGAGAAAGAATGTCTGATCTGAATGATCCTGAATAAAGCGCAATGCCTCATCGGTAAGCCGGTCTGTGAGATACTCACCTTCCGGGCCATCTGGTATAAAATCATTTTCATAGGGACTGAAGTAGGATTTCGGGTGTCCCTTTTGATCACCGGCTATGTTCAGGTCAAATCCCTGGGCTGCCGGACCCGATTCCGGATCCTGTCCCAGGTGCCACTTTCCAATGGATGCAGAAACATATCCTTGCCTCTTTAATGCTTCAGCAATGGTCATCAGGTGTGTATCTAAAACCGTTGTATTGAGAACCGGGATCAGTTTCCGGTCTTCAGACCTGCCTCGTTCAGAATTGTTTACCGTGTAAACACCATGCCGGGGAGTGTATTGACCGGAAAGCAGGCATGCGCGGGTTGGAGCACAATTTGGAGCATTGGCATAGGCACTGGTAAAAACCATACCTTCACTGGCTAACCTGTCCAGGGCAGGCGTTTCATAAAAATCACTTCCCATGAATCCGGCATCAGTCCAACCCAGATCATCGGCAAGAATTAAAATGATATTGGGCTTCTGGTTTTTCAGACCATGTCTTTTACACGAAACCATGTTGCCTGAAAGGAAAAGGATTACAAGAATTCCCGGAAGAACAAAATGCGGGGTAAGTTTTTTCATTGTAATATTATCTATTTAATGATCCCTTCCAGGTACTGTATGATCCGGTTGGCGTAACGCATGAACCCCAGGTCGGTATAATGAACCCCATCCACCGTAGCTTCGTGGTCATATCCCAGAAGTTTTTCCCAGGGAACATAATAGATCTCCTCAATACCCTGTTGTTGAAGTTGCTGAAAGGATGAGAACAGGTTTTTATTCTTCGCTTCAACCTCATTCCGTCTCTCCTGGTTAAAAAATCCTTTTTCGGGAATCGCAGATTCGATAAGGAGGAGAGGAATGTCGGGGTGAATACCCTTCAGAATTTCAACAAATGGAATAGTTCTTTCAGTAACCTGTTCGCTGCTCAGGTTGGGCAGGCAATCAATGACAAAACATGCTGCATCGATCTCAGCCATCAGTTCAGCCAGTTCCGGCTCCATCCGTCCGTTTCCTGAAAAACCGAGGTTTATAACCTCCCGACCGAGTTTCCGCTCAATGATCGATGTATAGGCCATCCCGGGACGGGTAGCACAACCACCCTGTGTGATGGAGGTGCCATAAAACACAATGGGTTTTCCGGTGAATTTACTCTCCTCAGGAGAGCTGATTTCAGACCCCCGGTCAACTCCGATGAAAAGCGAATCGATACCGTCATAAAGGGGCAGGTAAAGGAGGAATTGTTTCCCTTCGGAATTCATCCCTGAGATCAATTCCGATTCATTCTTTTTGCCGGATGGCCGACCGCAATTTACAAACTGCCACTTCCCCTCACTCCAGGCATAGAGATCGACTCCTTTGACCCCGGTTGCTGCCATATGCGACAGATCACCGTTGTACCTCAGATCCCATCTGACATGGATCGATGTTGTATTGGATGAGAAATAAACAGCCAGGCCGGATGATTGAGTGCTCAGGTTCCAGAGTTCGGGCCTGACGATTGCTTCGGCTCGTGCAGGTAACCGGTCATACGCATGAGCCAGATCGGTCCAACCCTGGCCAAGCATGGTAAATTGTTGCGCATTATGCCAGTGTATTGAGTCCGTAAGGTGACTCCCTGCCATTTTATAACAGGGCAAAAGAATCAGGCACATGACCAGAGAAAGAATGAATTGCGGACTGCCTTGATGTTCTAATGTGTTGATTGACTTCATTTTGTTGTACCATCTTATACCCGTTTACAAAACTAACGAAATCCAAAAGAAATCCATTACTCTTTGCAGGATTCTGGTAAGTTTCCTCTTTTTTTTGTAATTTTAATGTAAGTCAATATATTTTCCATAGATCATTAATAAATAACAGTCCAATAAAAATATGCACACTTATGGAAAAACGGGAGTTTTTGAAAATAGGTTTGCTCGGCATTGGGGCACTGGCAATAGCAAGAAGGGGTAAGGCACTGGAATATTATCCCAATCCTTCTGATAAAAAATGGGCTGTGTTGTATGCAACCTGGTGCGGTTCATCCCGTGATGCGGGTGTATGGATCTCCGAAGGGATGGGCGGAATTGCCAATGTTTTTGATGTCCGCGAAAACGTGGACCTTACCGGTTACGATCACCTGGTAGTTGGGGGATCGATCCGAAGCGGTAAGATATCCCCCTTGTTGCAGGAATATCTTGAAAAGAACAGGGATTGGATAAGGGATAAGGTCAGGGGACTTTTTGCTGTTTGTGGTAACATGCAACGGCCTGTAGGACAGCAACAAATAGACGCATTCATTAATTTTCACCTGGCTCAGCTCTGTGGGGTTACTGATGTACCATTAAAAGTATTCCTGGGAAGAATGACCTTTGGCTTACTGGAACCGGAGATCCGGCCGCGGATGGAACAATTAACCAATGGGGAAGAATATGACCACCTGAAACGGAAGGATTGCCTTGCCTTTGGCAAAGAGATATTGGAGATTACAGGATAGTCAGACAATGTTCGCTATTTCTCAGGAGTTTTTCAGTAGGGTAACAAAGAAAGGCATGTAGTTCCCCGATGAGCAATTGTACCAGCTTTCGAACATGTAGTCGCCGGGTTCCAGGTATACGTCATTCATTAACACCTGATCCGTTGATCCGTTAACAGGCTCGGTTCTTTGCATTGTTCCTATTCTCAGGAACATATTTCCAGGACTGCTCAGGTTATGATGAAAATGGAAGGTGATATCATATGATCCTGCCTTCATCACGGAGATGTCCCAGTAACCGTAAATCTGTTGTTGTGCCCAGATGCCTGAAGGTCCCTTTGCATCGTTCCGGTTGAGAATGACCGGATTCTCCTTGTCGGTTCCAATCCGGATCCGCTGGGGCTTCAGGTTTGGACTGTGAATAATGTCAGCATAATACCTGTCAAACGCATCCTTTAACCCGCTTGCTATTTCGGGCTCTTTTCGTGAGATATTATTCATTTCCCAAGGATCATCCTTCATATGATACAGTTCGAAATCACCCATATCCGCCGAGGGTCCTGTATGTCCGATCAGTTTGTAATCTCCTTTTCTGACAGCGATATTCCGGTATGGTTCGGGATATCCTCTTTGCCAGTGAAAGAAAAGCGGACGATCTGCCCAGGGAACTTCCTCATCCCTGAGCAAAGGAAGAAGGCTTTTTCCATCTAACGAAAGGTTGTCGGGAAGATTTAGCCCACAAAGATCAATCAGCGTGGGGAGCAGATCAATGTGTGCTGCCGGAACATCAACCTCACGGCTCCCCAAATAATCACCAGGAATGGACCAGAATGAAGGCACCTTTATTCCTCCTTCATAGACAGAACCTTTTCTTCCGCGCAATCCTGCAGTATACCGGATCTGTTGAGGTCCGTTATCAGTTATGAAAATAATAATGGTATTGTCTCTGAGCTGATGTTGTCCAAGGGCATGAAATAGTTTTTCAAAATTATCATCTATATTGGAAACCATGCCATACACTCTTTTCGCTGATTGAATATGATTTTCATTCATTTGAGGAATTGGATATCCCCTGATTTCAAAAGCCGGTGAATCCATTTGTAGATCCGCATATATTTGCTCGTATTTGTGTGGTAGTTGCAGGGGTGTGTGGGGTGCATTGAATGAGAGATAAAGAAAGAAAGGTGACTCGTGATGTTGCTCAATGAAACGGATTGCTTCTTCCGTAAAGATATCGGAACAGTAGCCCTTTTTTTCAGTTTCCTTTCCATTTTCCAGCAATGTGGGGTTAAAATAGGAGCTGTCGAAATGGAAATAGTTCATCACATCACCCACCTGCCCTATACCACCGCCACGATGCACCAGCGACTCCTCAAATCCCTGATCCTGGGGTCTGAAGGGATAATTATCACCGAGATGCCATTTCCCGAAAATCCCGGTATAATAACCGTTGTCCCTGAAAATTTCAGCCATGGTAACCTCTTCCGTTGCCATGATCGCACCGCCGTTGTAAGTATCCCAAACACCGGTTCGGATATGGTACCTTCCGGTCATCAGGCTTGCACGGGTCGGAGCACATACCGGACAAACATAAAAATTGGTGAAGCGGATGCTGTTTGTGGCAAA
>CAZTES010000014.1:30773-34016 GCA_964612275.1 uncultured Rikenellaceae bacterium | reverse complement strand
TGTTTCTCGGATTCAGCGGGCTATTTACCTGGCTGGTCGGATCCGATATATTTTTGGTTGGACAGGCAAGCCTCCGTTCCTTTTTTGCGATTGCCTACTGGACACTTTTCTTTTTTGCACCAGCATTGACTATGCGCTTGCTGGCAGAGGAGAAGAGATCGGGAACGCTTGAACTGCTACTTACAAAGGCAGTGAGTGACCGGCAGGTGGTTATTGGGAAATTTCTATCCACCCTGATCCTGGTTGCCATCGCTCTTGCTTTTACATTGCCTTATGTCATAACAGTTGCGAACATTGGGAACATGGACAATGGTGGTGTCATTTGCGGATACCTGGGACTCTTTCTGATGAGTGCCGTATACCTCAGCATTGGTCTGTTTGCAAGTAGTATTACCGCCAATCAGATTGTTGCTTTTCTTACCGCCCTTTTCATCGGTATTTTCTTTCATATTATTTTTGATGTACTGGCTTCGACATTCCACGGATTTTTCGGGGAGGTCTTTCATTATCTGAGCCTGTCTGTCCACTTTGAGAGCATCTCACGTGGTGTGGTGGATACAAAAGATATTATCTATTTCCTCTCTTTGATCTTCATGGGATTGTTTTTTGCAGAAATCTCCCTGTCGCGCCGTAATATTGCTAATTGAATAATTCAACGATGATGAAAACCAGTAATATATATCTGACCATATTTTTAATTGTTGGAATCGTAATTGTAGTAAACCTGTTTTCCAATCAGTTTTTCTTCAGGCTTGATTTTACAGAAGACCATCAATATACTTTGAGTAAGGCAACAAAAAACATACTGAAGGAACTTCAGGAACCGGTAACGGTCAGGGCCTTTTTCTCGAAAGATCTGCCGCCAGATGTTTCAAAAGTCAAACGGGATTTTCAGGAGATGTTAATTGAATATGAGAACCTTTCCAATGGAATGGTAGTGTATGAGTTCCTGAATCCAAATGAGGATGAAGAAACGGAGAGGGAAGCCATGCAGAGCGGAATCCAGCCTGTGATGATCAACATCCGCGAAAAAGATCAGATGAAGCAGCAAAAAGCGTTTCTGGGAGCTTTGATCCAGGTGGGGGAACAGAAGGAAAGCATTCCTTTTCTGCAACCCGGTGCAGCCATGGAGTATGCTCTTTCCACGGCAATAAAAAAGATATCGGTAACCGAAAAACCGGCAGTTGCATTTATTCAGGGACACGGTGAACCGGGGATCTTTGAAATGCAGCAGGTTTATTCCAACCTGGACGTTCTCTATTCATTTGAACCACTGACCATCACCGATACTACCGCTATCCCAGACCGTTTCAGAACGATAGTACTGGTCAGGCCAACCGATTCCATTCCACTTTCACATTTTCAACAGATCGACGATTTTCTCGCTAAGGGAGGCAGACTGTTTATCGCCTTGAACCGTGTGAAAGGCGATTTTTCAACCGCTTACGGTACTGCTGTTACCACCGGTTTAGAAACCTGGTTAAGGAATAAAGGCATTGAAGTGGAAGACAATTTTGTAACCGATGTCAATTGCGGGTCCGTAACCGTTCAGCAACAGCAGGGCTATTTCACCATCAGCAGGAACATTCAGTTTCCATACCTGCCCGTGATAAATAATTTTAGAGAACATCCGATAACAGAAGGATTGGAGGCGGTAATCCTCCAATTTGCCAGCACAATTCGTTATATCGGCGATTCAACAAAAATATTCACACCGCTGGCTTTGACCTCTGAAAAATCGGGTAGCTTCCGTACACCGCAATATTTTAATATCCAAAAGGAGTGGAAAGAAATGGATTTCCCGCTCAGCCACCAGGTTATCGCTGCTTCACTGGAGGGAGATCTTGGTGGTGGTGAAGCAACAAAAATGGTGGTTATCTCCGATGGTGATTTTGCTGTGAATGGTCCCAGAGGACAAAGCCAGCAGCTGCAACCGGACAATGTAAGTCTGATGGTAAACAGCATTGACTGGCTGTCGGATGATACTGGTTTGATCGAACTGCGTACCAAGGGAATTGTTTACCGCCCCATTGATCAACTGGAAGATGATACCAAAACCTTTCTGAAACTTCTGAACTTCCTGTTGCCACTTGTACTGGTTATTCTTTACGGGATTTTCAGGATGCAGCGCAACCGTATGATAAGAATAAAACGACTGGAGGAAAGTTATGCCTAAAAAATTCAATAACAGGATTCTGCTCATTGTTCTGGTTTTGTTTGTAGCTGTTTTCCTGGTTGCCAGGTTTTTAAAAACCGGAAAAACCGAAAAGAGCTTTAAAACCGAATTGTTTGCTCTCGATACGGCTGAGGTTTCTGCCATTTTGATCTATCCGAAAGCTGAAAATCTGAAAGAGATACGTTTCTCACGCGATGGGAATAACTGGACAGTGACAAAAGGAGAAGTAACCTCGGATGCGGGCGAAAACTCCGTAAAGAGCCTGCTGGCTCAATTGGTGCAGGTAAAGCCAAAAAGACTGGCAGCAAGAAGTAAAGATAAATGGGAAGAGTTCCAGCTGACCGATTCACTGGCGACACGCATTAAAGTGATCGAAAAAGGAGGCAAAGAGTCCGTTGACCTGATAATCGGCAAATTTACCTACCAGCAAAGTGACAATCCCTATGGGGGGCGGGGGAACGTGACGGGAACCACCTATGTAAGATTAGGGAATGAAGAAGAGGTATACGCGGTGGATGGATTCCTATCGATGAGCATAAACCGGGAATTTAATTCCTGGCGTGACCAACGGGTAATGAACACCCGGAAAGAGGATGTCACCAAACTGATTTTTACCTATCCTGCTGATTCCGGTTTTATCGTCCTGAAAAAAGATACCCTGTGGATGATGAACAATTATGCTGTGGATTCGTTAGCCATGGATCAATACCTTTCCTCACTCTCCTATATGGACCATTCGGAATTTAAGGACGATTTTAAACCACTGCAAAATCCTGATTTTCAACTGACCATTGAAGGCAATAATTTTTCACCAGTGTCAATCCAGGCATTCATGTTAACGGGTGATCAATACGTGATCAACTCAAGTCTGAACCCCAAGTCCTATTTCAGCAGCGATTTCGAAGGGCTGTTTTCAAAAATCTTTAAACCGGGGTCCCACTTCCAATAGTAATTCAATAGTAATTACTCACCGCCTGCCGGCGGGTTCGTGAGCTCGCTGTGCTCGGTTCAATAGTAATTGTCCGTAGCCCTACGGAGAATCGTTTTTACCATTAACTTTTACCATT
>CAZTES010000014.1:0-30673 GCA_964612275.1 uncultured Rikenellaceae bacterium | reverse complement strand
TAGTAATTGTCCGTAGCCCTACGGAGAATCGTTTTTACCATTAACTTTTACCATTTAACAAATAGCATTTTTCTTTTCGGAGGAAAATACCAATATTGTGGTTATATTTACATTCTGCCAAATCATTTTCTTATTTCATGCAGATCTATCATGCTATCATTTGTATACAATGATCATAAATCAAACACTTATACTATGAAAAATTACCGGTCTGTAGTTTTACTTAATATGTTAACAGTTATGGTTTTAACAATTTCTGGATGTGGAACACCCGAAGAAGGCAATACGGCTGACCTGGTTATTAAAAACGCCAGGATTGTCACGATTGACAAGGAAAATTCCAGGGCAGAAGCCGTCGCATTTATTGGAGAATCTATTGTTGATGTAACCACTAACAAAGCAATAGAAAAATACATTCAAGAGGGAAAAACAAAGGTGATCGATGCCGGCGGAAGGCTGGTTATTCCGGGGTTCAATGATGCTCATGCCCATTTTGCACCCTTAAACCTCGATTACATTGAGCTTCGGTATATTACCGACCCAGCGCTAATCACCGAAAAGGTGAGGGAAAAGGTGGAGCAATCCCGGCCGGGTGAATTGATTCGCGGAGGTCACTGGGAACATGAAATGTTTGTGGATAAAAAATGGCCCACCAAAGAACTAATCGACCCTGTATCTCCTGATAATCCTGTTATGCTGAGCCGGGCAGATGGTCATTCCGTACTGGTTAATAGTTATGTACTGAAGAACTCAGGGATAACAAAAGACACTCCCGATCCCGCTGGTGGAGAGATACAGAGAGATCCTGCAAACGGAGAACCGACCGGGATACTCAAGGAGTCAGCACAGCGGTTGATCAAAACCGGAGCCATACCGGTGGAGAGAACAGAGGAGGAGACGAATCAGCGCCTAATGGATGGATGGCATGCTGCATTCAAAATGGCTGCCGAACTGGGTGTTACCTCTATTCAACATCCGGGAGGAGGGGATGCTGAACTGTACAGTGAACTGATGAATACAGGTGAACTGACCTGCCGGATGGATGTTGCAGGCAGGCTAACTGCCGATGAAGGGGAGCTGGTAAAATACGATGAATTGCGAACGAATTATCCAGAGAATGGAAACTGGATCCGGTTCGGATACCTGAAAGGATTTATGGATGGGACACTGGGATCAGCTACCATGATGGTTTATGAACCGTTTCTGGATGAACCGGATAAAACAGGTTTGCCTCAGATGTCGTATGAAGAACTGGAAGAAAAAGTGCTCGCATGTGACCGGATGGGATTCCAGATCGGAATACATGCCATTGGACCTAAAGCCAATACATGGATCCTGAATGCATATGAAAAAGCTGCTGAAGTAAACGGAATGAGGAATAGCAGACACCGCAGTGAACATGCACAGATCCTTATTGAAGAGGATATTCCCCGATTCGCAGAACTAGGCGTTATCGCTTCCATGCAACCAACCCATTGCATAACCGATAAACGATTTTGTGAAAAAAGAATAGGAAAGGAAAGAAGCCAATATGCATATGCCTGGAGGAGCTTACTGGATGCCGGTGCAAAAATTGCCTTTGGCACGGATTATTCGGTGGAACCCCTGAACCCGATGGAAGGATTATATGCAGCAGTGACCCGCAAAGATCGAATGGGAGAGGAGGGAGATGGCTGGTTCCCCGAACAGAAACTGACCATGGAGGAAGCCATTGAGCTCTATACACTCGGAGCCGCCTATGCGCAATTCATGGAGGATAGAAAGGGGATGATTAAAAAGGGATACCTCGGGGATGTGGTGATCGTTGACCAGGATCTGATGACCATACCCGAAGAGGAGATCATGAAAACCAGAGTGGACTATACTATCGTGGGAGGAAAGGTCGTATTCGAACGTTAAAACTTCTTTTGAAAAACCCTCAGTATGAGGGTCCCCTTGCCAAAAAAACAATCCCCTGACATGAGTGAACCTCTTGTCCGGTAGTATGGCTTTTAACCTCCCTGTTTTTCAAAATCCCGGAAGTCCTTGTAATGCTTCCCAACTGCAAGAAGTTCAATAAAATGGCTTACTTTTTTAGCATACCGTGGACTGCCCGTAATCATTGCGTATCTTTTTTTGAATTCTATTTGCATAATCGTATCTTTAACAATTGAATTACTCTAAAACCTAATCACTATGAAACAACTATTTGGGATTATTCTCTTGTTATTCTACTTCAGCTTGGGTCTCAGTGCCCAAGAGTTGACAGTAAGTGGTACGGTAACCGATGCAGTAACCGGTGAACCGTTACCCGGAGTAGCTGTGGTCATAAAGGGGACAACTGTGGGCACAACCACAGATGTTAATGGAAGGTACTCCCTTGATGTTATGACGAACAATGTGCTTCTTTACTCTTTCCTTGGAATGAAAACCGAGGAAAGAATCGCTACATCTTCAAACATGGATGTTGTCCTCAGCCCTGAGCTAACAGATCTTGAGGAAGTTGTGGTAACGGGTTATGGTATCCAGAAGAAAGCACTGACTACTGGGGCGAATCAAAATATTAAAGGTGCGGAAATAGCTGAATTAAATACATCAACAGCCATGGAAGCACTGCAGGGTATCACTCCCGGGGTAAGTATTACAAGAAACAACGGGCAGCCCGGTGCAGGTACCGAGGTAATTATTCGTGGTATGGGTACAATTGGTGACGCCGATCCTCTCTATATTGTGGATGGAGTAACAGTAGGCAATATTGACTATCTGAACCCATCTGATATTGAATCCATTGACATCCTGAAAGATGCTGCCTCCGCTGCAATTTATGGTTCACGGGCAGCGAATGGTGTTATACTGGTGACAACTACAAAAGGGAAAAGAGGGGCTAAACCCACCATCCGGTATGATACCTATTATGGTATACAGAATATTTACAGGAACCTTACCCCTCTGAATGCACAGGAATATATGTACATTATGGATGAAGGCCGGGTGAATGATGGATTAGCCCCCTACGACTGGGAAACAAAGCTCCAGGCCAACAGCTGGCTTAATTCCAATTATCCGGACGACCTGGGTACACAGCTCGGTGAAGAAATTTGGGCTGACCTGCAGGACGGATGGAAAGGAACCAACTGGATTAATGAGCTGGTTATGGAAAATGCCCCTATGTCGAGTCACTCCCTATCAATTACCGGTGGTACTCAGGACATAATTTACGCTCTTGGTTTTTCATACCTTAACCAGACGGGTATGATAGCAGGAGACCTCATTGATGCAGGGCAAGAGAGGATTACGGCCAGGATCAATACAGAATTCATACTCTTGAAAAACAACAGGCATGATATTATTACAGTTGGGGAGAATGTCACATACAATAATAATGTGAACAGATCAGTCGGAACAGGAAATATCTACTGGAACGATCTTCACGATGCTCTTGTAATAAGTCCTTTAATGCCTGCTTACTGGGATAAATCACCTAACCCCCGTGGATTTACTCCGGTTCTCCAAGGAATATCAAATAACCAGACCAATCCGCTTGCAACCTGTTTTTACAGGCACAACTATGGCTGGTACAAGGGGAATAGCGTTGCAGGAAATGTTTTTCTCGAGATCCAACCGATCGAAGACCTGGTGATCAGATCATCCTACGGTATTGATGCATGGTTCGGTAATGGCAGGTCATGGAGTCCTACCTATGCGCTTAGTCCAATTTATTCAAATCCAACAGATGCTGCCAATCAGAGTATGTATTTCGGTAATAACTGGACATTAACAAATACAATAACGTATAACCACTCTTTTGGAAATCATAGGATTACCGCTCTTGTAGGTAATGAGCTTTACAAAAATCAGATTAACCTGGATGTAGGTGGCTGGATGGCTGATACAAGATTCCAGGATCCTGGTTACGCCTATATTAACAATGTTGACAAATCGGATATCAACTCTATTAGTACGTGGGGAGCTGACTGGGCTGCAGGAGGAGGTGGTTTGATGTCGTATATCGGCAGATTAGAGTATAACTTTAAGGAAAAGTACCTTCTCACTGCGATAATGCGTGCAGACGGATCCTCAAATTTTGCTGATGGTAACAGATGGGGTATATTCCCTTCAGTAGCTGTAGGATGGATATTCTCCGACGAGCCTTTTATGGCATCATTATCAAATTACCTGAATTTTGGTAAATTTAGAGCCAGTTGGGGACGGAATGGAAACCAATCAATCAGTAATTTCATTTACAGCTCAACAATTGCTTACCAGAGCCCGGGTTATTTCTTTGGTGATTCAAAAACAGTTTCAGTGCCAACAGCTCTACCTGCCAGGGTAACAAACCCTGATGTAACATGGGAGACATCAGAACAGTTGAACATTGGTATTGATACCAGGCTATTAGGATCGAGAATGCAATTCACTGTTGACTGGTACAATAAAAAGACAATAGACTGGCTCGTTGTATCTCCGATACTGGGAACATCAGGTGCTGCCGCTCCGTGGATTAATGGTGGAGATATTTTGAACCGGGGTATTGAACTTACTCTTGGATGGAACGATAATATTGGTGAGCTTAACTATGGAATTACTGTAACAGGTGCTCATAACCATAATGAAATTACCAGGATTGCAAATTCAGATGGTATAATACATGGACCTTCCCATGTACTATCACAGGGAACAGCAGCTATTTCAAGATGCGAAGTAGGCAAGCCCATCGGATACTTTTATGGCTTTGAGACAGATGGCATACTGCAAAACCAGGATGATGTGGATGCTTATGTAACTCCTGAAGGAGCACCTTATTTCAGTGATTCGAGACCGGGTGACATTAAGTTTGTTGATCAGAATCTTGATGGTGTGATTGATGAACTGGACAAAGTTATGATTGGTGATCCAAATCCTGACTTTGAACTGGGTATTCAGTTATATGCTGAATATAAAGGAATATATGTAAATGCAACAATGACCGGCAGATTTGGGATGCAGGTAGCGAGATCTTATCGCTCTTTTGCCGACAATTTTGACCAAAACTATACAACGGACATTTTCAACCGCTGGCATGGTGAAGGCACATCAAACCGCATTCCCCGCCTGAGTTCATCTTCTCACAGGAACACGAACTTTATCTCTGATATCTATATATATGATGCAGATTATTTGAGAATAAGTAATTTAACTGTGGGTTATATGTTTGATGACTTACTCTCAAACTTTAAAGCTATTGAAAGTGCCAAGATATATGTGGCATTCAAGAACCTTTTAACATTCACAAAGTATGAAGGCATGGATCCAGAAGTTAGGTTCGGACATGATGCGAGCTGGGCTTCCGGTATAGACCTTGGTTTATACCCGCAGGCCAGAACAGTGATGTTTGGTTTAAGTGTCTCATTTTAAACAGAAAAAATAAAAACAAATGAAGAAGATAATTTATTTAATTTCTGCTATACTTCTGGTAGTAATTACCAGTTGTGGTGATGACTTCTTGGATACAAAAAACCTGTATGAAAAGAGTCTGGAGAACTTTTACAGCTCGCCAACAGACGTAGATGAGGCTTTGGCGGGTGTCTATTTTGCATTGTATACTCCCGCGGTGCATAGTATGGAGGGCCTGGCTGCAAACCTGCTTTCGGACATGATGCTTGGTGGCGGAGGCCCCGATGATAAGTCGGCCAAAAGGGTTGATGCATTCATTGACCCGGAAGAAGATACCTATCACGACCTGTGGACAGTGTCATATAACGGTATCTACCGGGCAAACACCATTATCGAGAAAGTCGCTGGTGCTGACTTCTCAGATTACTTTTATACGGAGGATGAAGCAACCGAGTATAAGAATCAGGCATTAGGAGAGGCTTATTTTATGAGAGCTTTCTTCTACTTCCGGATGGCCAAGTTTTTTGGTGGTGTGCCCCTGATACTTTCTGTGGATGCAGCAAGGGATGTGCCCAGGGCTTCATTAACAGAAACATACGCTCAGATTGCTTCTGACCTCAAGATGGCAATTGAGACAATGCCTGACACACCATTCCCGGATATTCCTATCACCCGTTACGGTCATGCAAACCGTTGGGTGGCTGAAGCATACATGGGAAAGGCTTACCTCTATTATACAGGTTATATGACGAACCAGGAGGGAACGGCAACAACCGAGCTTCCTCTTGCTGAAGGCGGATCACTGACCGCTGCCAATGTAGCTTCTTATCTTGAGGATTGTATTGATAACAGTGGCCATGCACTGGCTTCAGATTTCAGAAACCTCTGGCCATATTCTTATGCAAATGAAAGCGCAGGAGATACAACTGTGCTGCCATGGGCTCACACAGAAGGTCTTGCCTGGGTTGGGCAGGATGGGACTAATCCTACATTTGGCACGGGTAATTATGAAACCATGTTTGTCGTGAGGTATGCTTTTGGTAACTGGCAATGGGGTGATTTTTATAGTAACAGATTGCCCTTGTTTTTCGGTCTTCGTGATAACTCGCTGGTTCCTTTCGGCCAGGGATGGGGATGGGGGCCTGTTAATCCCAACCTCTGGGATGCATGGGATAATAATGACCTGAGAAAACAGGGTTCTGTCCTTGAACTGGGCAGTGATGAAATGGGAACCCAGGATTATGAGGGTGATAAAGGAGACCATGAAACAGGATACTTCAATAAAAAGTATACTGCTTTACAACACGATGGTCCGGATGGGGTGGCTGGCATGTTTTATTACATCTATAATCAAACCAATAATGATTTTATGCTCTGGGCAGCCCAGGATTTTATCCTGCTGCGCTTTGCCGATGTATTACTGATGCATTCCGAAATCACCGGAACCCCTGAAGGGATGGACGATGTTCGTGTACGTGCAGGACTCGTTGCCCTGGGAGCTTACACCCTTGATGCCCTTAAGGAGGAACGCCTGCATGAATTTGCTTTTGAAGGACTGCGCTGGTTCGATCTTGTACGCTGGGGCGACTGTGAAACTGCTTTTAGCTATACACTGGACGTAAGAAACTCAGGAGTCGATGCTACTTACCATGTAACTTACCGGTCTGAGACAAAAGGGTTATTACCCATACCTGAGACTGAAGTAAGGCTCTCCAATGGAGTATATCAGCAAAATCCGGGTTGGTAAATAAAAAGATCATAATATTAAAAAATCAGAATTATGAAAAATAAAATAATATTGAGCCTTTTTATCGGGTCCCTTGCACTGGCATATTTTTCGTGTGAGCCGATCGAGGAAAGATATAAACTTAAGAACTCAACATCAGTTGATGGAGTTACTCTTGTAGCATCTCAAAGTACCACGGGTGGTAACGAAATTACCCTGGAAATGACAACTAAGGGAGTAACCGGTTACTGGGATTATACGCTTGGCAAGGCCCTGACAAATAAAGTTACATTTATCTGGCCCATTCCCGGAACTGCAACATTCACCTATACGGGCACACTTGGGAAAGAATTTTTTTCCAAGACCATTGATGTTCAGGTTGACGTGCTCGACCACCCACTTGACCAGGACTGGTATGACCTGGTGAGCGATAACACTGCTGGTGGTAAAACATGGGTGTATGCAGGTGCTCCGGGTGGTCCCACTAACTATTGGTATATGTCAGCTCCCTATAACTGGGCTGAACTGTGGTGGAATGCAGGAGGAGGTGATATGCCACCTATTGATGTCGATGGTTCGATGACTTTTGATTTAGATGGTGCTGCAAATTATACCTACTTAGCAGAACCGGGTGGAACCCCTGAGGTTGGTAGTTTCGTGCTTGATGTGGCAAACCAGATACTTGATGTAAATGGTCCTAATATTCTTGGTGGTGGCATTACTCCCGGTTATGACATCGGTAATCACGATGGCGTGTACCAGATAATATCACTGACAGAGAATGAAATGATCCTTTATGTCTCCGATAATTCATGGGCGACTGGCTGGACCTGGCATTTTAAACCGGAAGGGACTAAGTAAGCGTGTTTGGATTTTAACAATAGAAGGATTACATTCAGGCAATTATACTGCTAATATTTCTAACAGTAGAAAATATATTTAATCCTTTCGAAGAGAGTTTTATATTTCGGTATAAAACTCTCTTTTCTTAATTTTAATATTGAACTCCTTAAATCTTTGAAGGGATATGTTAAAGTTGATTTCTCGTATAATATTCTTTTTTCTGTTTGTAAGCCTGCTGGGGCCATTGTTATTATCCTGCAAGGAAGAAGAGTATTCAGAATTTACCCCTGATTTTAGCTATGAAATATCAGGAGAAGATCCTAATGTTATGAGGTTCGTTAACACTACTTCAGGAGATCAGGGCTTCATGCAGTGGGATTTTGGTAATGGGGAACAAACAAGCAGACAACCTGCAAACAGGCTCACCTATTCAATATTTTACCCACTAAAGGGAGCATACCCTGTAACGCTTACTATATGGGGTGAAAGTGGTAATGATGGTGATAAAAAATCAGTGACTAAAACTGTCAGTATCGAATATAGCGCTCCGGATCCCGATTTTGAATATGAGGTCATTTCAGGCTCCCCCAATCTTCTTCAGTTAACCGATGTTAGTACCGGAGATTATAACAGCATTACCTGGAGGTACCCCGGAAGGGAATTCAATGGAGTGCCGGGCGAAGTAAGAGTACTTTATCTTGCCATGGGGGGCAAATATGATATAGAGCTCGAAATACACAGGGATCAGATTTCCAAAACCACAAGCAAAGAAATTACCATCCAGGCAGATGATCCGGATTATCTTGATCACTATGAACTGGTATGGTCAGATGAGTTCGACGGTGATACAATAAATAATTCAGAGTGGGTTCATGAGACAGGTGCTAATGGATGGGGAAATGATGAATTGCAAAACTATACAGATGGACAGAATACTTCAGTATCTGAGGGAACATTAAAAATTACTGCGAAGAAAACAGGTACGGGTCAGAATGTAGGAGACTATACATCCTCAAGGATAAACGGTACGGAGAGTTTTACCTATGGCCGGTTTGAGGTAAGGGCAAAGTTGCCTGAATATAAAGGATCGGGCTTATGGCCTGCGATATGGATGCTGGGCAGGTCAATCCAGGAAGGAACATCATGGCCCTTATGTGGAGAGATAGATATTATGGAATATGTCAGCTGGAATCCCGATCATTTCAGCAGTGCAATACATACTGAAAGCAATAACCATACCCTGGGCAATGCAATAACAACAGGGCATATCTCTTTACCTACTGTTGAAGAGGAATTTCATACTTATGGCCTTATCTGGACTTATACCCACCTGAAATTTTATAAAGATGGTGTAGACAATATTATACTCACCTTTAATAAGCCGGGCACCTATGATCAGAATAACTGGCCATTCGCCCAACCCTTTTATTTTCTCTTCAATATAGCGGTAGGAGGAACGTATGGAGGAGTGGATGGCGTTGATGATGAGGCTTTCCCTGCCATTATGGAAATTGACTATGTACGTGTTTATCAATTGAATTAAACAGGTATTTGAACGGTAGAGTTACTTTTGAAAAATTCGCAGGATAATGGTTCCATTACCAAAAAAGTAATCTCTAATATGTGTTAATTCAGTAGCTGATATTATCTGTTTTAATCCTCCGGATTCTTCATAGTTCCTGAAATTTTGATAATGCTCACCTCCTGCAAGACGTTCAATAAACCGGATAGCTTTTTTTGCAAACCAGGAAGCACCTGAACTCAACCAGTAGTCAGCAACCATAAGATGTCCGTGTGGTTGGAGTATCCGATCCATTTCAGCCACTATTTTTTGTCTTGAAACAGGATCTTTTTCGTGTAATGCCATTGTGATTAACACCAGATCAAAGCTTTCATCCGGATAATCAATAGCCGTTGCATCCTGCTTGAAACAGGGTGCCTTCCACTTTCCCCTTTTTGAAACAGCAAGCATTTCGCTTGAAAGATCAATACCCACAGCTGAGAATCCATAGCGGTTAAGCAATTTTACCTGGTATCCGGTACCACAACAAACATCAATGATCCGTTCAGGGTTTAATTTAATGATAATATCCAGGATTTTTTTGCGCAGGTTCTTCAGGAATGGGTTGATGAACAGATCATAGAGCGGGGCAAAATAATAACCTTTCATGGCTGCTGATTGTCACGGGTTGTTTTTTTCCAATTTTTTTCCTAATTTTTCAATCGATTTGTTATCTGGAAGTCAACTATCAGTCTGCTGGCTAAAATACAAAATTTGGATATAATCAATCTATTTATTTAAATGGATTATGGAACAAACAGTAATTGAATCAATCATAGAGAATTCATGGGTTCACCTGGCTCTTTGGGTGGTTGTTTTTATCCTGGTGACTTTTATCGTTTCGATGAAAGATGGGATGGTAAAATTTGTGGTTTTAATTTTCGGACTTCCATGGTTTGCTGTTGTCTTGTATTACATTCTGGATAACCTGAATATTGATCCCATTGAAGCCATAACGGATTTCTGGTATTTAAAGGTCGGTATTCCGGTTGCTGTTCTGGTTGTTGAGCCCCTGCTGTTTGTTTTTTTCTACCGGATCAGGATCGCTTCTTTCAGGAAGAGGATAAAAGCAGGCAAGAGAGTCGGTATTCCTACATTAAAATTCAAGAAGATGGACAAGAAAGTAAGGGAAACTGAGATAAGCCGGGAAGCCATTCTGAAGCACAGGAAACCCGATGAAAAGGGACAGAAGAAACTCAACCGGGAGCTTCGGTTGGCCTGCAAGGAGAGGATTCCGGACCTGGGCTTCATCTCTGCACTGATTGAACAGGGTGCTGATGTGAACTCGAGAGATGAGGAGGGATTGACATCATTTCATATGACCATCGACTTTATGAACCGAAAGCGTTCGCTGATCCTGTTCTTACTGGGTTCAGGAACGGATCCGAATATTCAGGATGATACCGGAAAAACTGCACTGGGATGCTATGCGTTGAAGAATCCATTTAAAATGGGACACCTTCATGCCGTGGAAATTCTGGCAACCTATACGAATGTCAACATTCAGGATAAGGATGGGAAAACAGCACTTTTTTACCGGGCTGGTAACTCATCCGACAACAAGTGGTCCTTCTTGCTATTAAAGAAGCATGGCGCAGATGTAAATCTGAAGGATAACCTTGGGAAGACCGCTATGGATTATGCCGCGGAAGGAAACAATAAGAGGCTTGCTGCATACATGAGGAGAAAGAGCAGGAAAAAATCCTGAGAATGAAATGGAGTACGTCAGGGTGAAAAGCAATATTCGTCATTATAGATCATCAAAAAAATAGCGCACACATGTCTGAGAAATCAAGTAAAATTCTATGGATGCGGGCTGTCCTCACCGGAATTGCAGCTGTTGTAATCGCTTTCCTGGTTCTGATGCTAGTGGCAACCGTTTATGCATTCATCCTTGCAGTCAGGGAGCAGGGAGCACCTGACACCGAGATGATCAGTCAGTTTGCCGAATGGCTGGGCATGTGGTTGAGCCCTCTACTGACTATTGTTCTTGCTTTCTTCGGTGGTATGCTGGTTGCAAGAAAAGCTGGAGGACAGCACCTTTTGCACGGAATCCTGGTGGGAATTGTTATCGTTATTTTCAGCTTCCTTGAAACAAAAATTTTTGGTGGAAGCCTGGACATGAAAGAAGGTATCTACCTCCTGTTTTACTTGGTATCAGCGGGCTTAGGTGGATTCAGGTCAACCCCTAAACGCAGAATCTGAAACAGTTGTTTGCTAACTTTTTTCGGATATTTCCCGCCCCCAAACACCGGTTTTATGTCCTGCCGGAAGGATCCTGTACCTCCGTTTCGAAAAACCGATGCACTTTTTTCGGTAATATCCTGTAGTCGACATCCTTTGTTTTCTCTGAAAAGTCGTAAGCATTAAGGGTATTCCAGAACAACACGGTTTTACCTTTAAGAAGGCCGGAGGTTGCATCCTGTAAAAGGGCTGCCATGGCTTTCCCGGTATAGGTACCGTCAAGCTGGATTCCTTCCATTTCTCCAAGTAGGCGTATCGCATGAATCCCCTCATCGGTGAATTTTCCATACCCTTTTCCCAAAAATTCATTCCGCACAGGAAAATCATCCTTGCTGAATGCTAAAAGGGGGATAGAGGGATCATGCTCATGAAGAAATGCAATGGTATCATCAAATGCTGAACGGATACGTTCCTCCCCTGTAATTTCAGGCTCGATTACACGAACAGGAACAATTCCTGTTTTCAGTCCAAGAAGCCTGATACCCATGAACAAACCAACAGCAGTTCCTGCACTTCCCAATGCGATGTAAATCAGATCCGGTTCAGGCATCAGGTTTTTATCAACCTGTGACTTCAGTTCAAAAGCGGCATTTACAAACCCGGCAATACCAGGGGGTGATGACCCGCCCAGGGGGATAGTATATACCGGTTTTTGATCCAGTACCAGGTGTTTGAGCTTTTGCAGTTTTTCACCCCTTGCTCTCTCTTTCCGGTTTTTGTAATGATGGATCTCGGCATTTCCGGCATAACTCAGCAGCAGGTTTTTTCTCACGTAATCGGCATTTTTCTGGGAAACAAGCATGGAGATGCTTTTCATTCCAAGAACGTTTGCATGAATGGCAGTAGCGGTTGCGTGATTGGAACCCGAATAACCGTAGGTCATAACTTTTTTATATCCCTTCTGCTTTGCCTCACCAAGCAGAAATTCCAGTTTCCGGATCTTATTGCCACCATAGTGCTTGCTGGTCAATCCGTCCTGTTTAAGGTACAGGTGATTGATACCCAGCTGGTCACCAATCCTGTTCAAATGAAGGAGAGGCGTGGGCAGGTCGCACAGACTGATGTAAGGTAGTTTTTCTTTAAGTTTTGGGTATTTTTCGAAAAGGGGTATCATATATTGAGAATTATTTTCAAGCATTGGTCTTCTTTCCTGTCAAACATCTGGTATGCTTCTTTACCCGCTGATAGGGGATACCTGTGAGTCAGAATCCTGTCCAGGTCGAATTTCCCTTCATCCATTTTTTTCAGGAGCTTCTCCATATAGAACCGTGCCGGACAGCGGCCAATTATGAAGGTAATGTTTTTATCATAAGCCTGAACAGGAGAGAAGGAAAACTGGTGATCGGTATGTACCCCGACAGTTGAAATAATACCTCCCGGCCGGACCAGTTCATAAGCCAGTTTGGTGGCTTCATGACTGCCCACGGCTTCCATCACTGCATCCACGCCAACACCCATTGTACTGTCCATGATCGTTTCAATGAGTGATTCGTTATTGAGATTAACCGGTTCGGCACCCAGGGAGCCGGCTGCTTCCAGGCGATAGGGAATGGAGTCGATTGCCCATATCTTCCCGGCTCCCATTTCAATCGCACTCATGATGGCGAGTAACCCCACGGGTCCGCAACCCAGTACAGCATAACTTCCTTCCCGGTTTACCCCTGCCATATCTGCACAGAAATATCCCGTGGCGAGGATATCGCCTGCCAGCATGGCTTTTCCCGGTGGGATGTGACCGGGATACTTAACGAGTGTTGAATCAGCAAGGGGAACCCTGGCATACTCAGCCTGTACACCCTGCAAACCAATGCCATTCTCTACCCACCCGAACAGTTGACCATGAATACACCGTGCTGTCAATCCCTTTTTGCAGAAATAACATTCACCACAACTGGTTGTAAACGGACTGATAACCTGGTCACCTCTTGTGAAATTTTTCACACGGGATCCCGTTTCAATGACTTCACCGACAAATTCATGTCCCATCACCGTACCATGATCAATTCCCGTTTCCCTTCCATGATAGACATGAAGGTCCGAACCACAAACGGCTGAATGACTGATTTTTACGACAACATCGGTGGGTTGGATAATTACCGGATCCGGTACTTCCTGATACTGTATATTACCGACGCCCTGAAAGGTAAGTGCTTTCATCTTATAGTATGATTATTTGTCCTTCTTCAGCTATATTAAACCCTTTATTATAGACTTCATTATAAGGATCACTACCCTTTAATACAACAGGATTGGTGTGGTTAAAATGGATAAAATGGACCTTTGATTTATCTTCAGGGGACAGCTCTTTGAATTGCTGAAAACTCTCTTCAATAAAGGGGTGAGGGATTTCCCTCATATCCCTTCCGGAAATCTCTCCATTCCGGTAGAAGGTGCCATCCAGGAAAGCCACATCAACCGATGAAATCAGCGCGCATATATCCCTTTCCCAGTCATACCATTTATCGATATCGGGAATATAGAGGACCTTTTTCTGACAAGTGTTCACCAGGATTCCCACGGTTTCGGAATATTCATCCCTGTGGGGGACCAGGATTGGAGTCACCGAGATCCTTTCATTCAGTTGAATGGTGGAGTCACTCTTCATGGTTTGAATCCTGATATTGTTCAAGGTTACCAGCAGGTCCCAGGGACCATTTTCCATCAGGAATCGTTTCATTCGTGGCATGGCATACACCGGGATATTCTCTGTTCCCATTACCTCCCTGCCCAGGTGGATCAAACCGGTATAATGTCCGATATGAGCATGGGTGAGAATGATTCCTGTTATCGACTCTTTACCGTATTTTCCTGAAGTTTGTCCAAGCTTGAAGAATTGTTCCCTGAAATCTGGTGTTGCATCAATGATCCATTGTTTCCCGTCCAGCGGATCGACGATGGCTATACAGGCAACCAGCCTTCTTATTTTCGGATTTTCCCAGGCGCTTCTGCAGCATTCTTTTGTGCATCCAGCCTGGGGGAATCCACCGTCCTGGCTTGTTCCCAAAATAAGAAGGTAGGGCCTGTCTGCCGGTGGTGCTGATTTTTCTTCACGGCTACAGTAGAAATACAATAAACCGATAAAAATCAGGAGGATGCCGGTACGAATGAGATTAGTTGGGACCCGGTACATGATCACAGGTTTTATAAACAAACATAATATATTTAACGCGTTGTGCGGTTTTTATAGTAACATTATTCGCAAGTTATTGAATGTTCGTCTTATTAAAAAAAGATACAACGCCCTTTATCCAAATAAATACTTCCTCCTTTCTGCATGCCTCCGGCAGGAGATGGGATGATATCCCTGCCAATTCCACCCAAAAGAGAGCTACATCCTGGTTGCCTGCAATCTAAGATCAAACAGTTTTCCCAGTTTCTGTGCCTCTTCCAGGGCAGTTTCCCGCTTTTTAAAGGTGGCTACAGGAATGCCTCTTTTGCTGGTGTCCCTTGAGAGGAAGATGGTGTAATAATGACTGGTAAATACAGCGGACCTGTTTGACCAGCTATAGGAACGATAGCTCATGGATGACCGGTTCACTGTAATGATCCTGTAATCGTCCAGGTTTATTACCTGTTTATCTCTTTTAATCCAGATGATGCTGGTGTAGGTTAACACTTCCCTTTTCTGCACATCAATGATAATCCCACGAAAGGTAAAACTGACAAACATTCCCAACAGAATAATGCCTCCCCCCAGGAAAGGATTCCCGAAAATGATGCTCGGAATACCAACCAGTATAAAAAAATAGCCCATGTATACCGCAACGGGGGGCAACATGTGACCAAGGCTGTATTTCAGGTGTTTGTCTGAGAAAGTATTCATTGATGGATACATTTTTTTTGTACGTTTATATTCCGCATTAAGAAAGCAGTAAGGATAAAGATTTGTAAGTTTACTGAAACAAATAAAGGTAATATGTTTTTGTCAAATAGAGATATTACCAGATTGACCGGTCATTGAATCTGGGTGGTGTGGCTGGAGTTACTTATCCAACCAAGCATGGATATTACTGGGAAGAAGAACCGGGACAACCATGGCATAGCCCGAAAACACCGGCTGCCCGGTTTTACGTTTTGGTGGAATTGCAGATTGGTTTTCCGTTTGGGAAATAATGACGGATGGTGAATTTTGTATTTTATTCCAGGATATTGGACTGGTATTTCTTCGAAGCAACGAAAGGTAGATTGTTAAAAGTTATTGGTTAATGGTCCAACATTTAATGGCTTATTTTCAGAAAAAGGGACTGCTAACCTATTAACTAAGAAATTAGTCATCATAACTAATTTCTTCCCCACCAGAATACCAACCCGGAAGTCTTTTTCATATACGATTCATATCCCTCTTTCCTTTGGAGCATCCTACGGTCGATCATGGGCACACTGACAAAAAGAAAGAGGGTGGCCATACCAACCGGACCGGGCAGGGTCCACCAGTAAAAAGATCCTGTTCCGCATGAAAAGAGGAACAGCCCGATCCAGAATAAAACCTCACCAAAATAGTTCGGGTGCCTGGAGTACTTCCACAAACCGGATGATAAAAAGGAGTGACCGGTGGATCTCAGCAGGAATTTTCTCAACTGCTCATCAGCAATGGTTTCTATCAGAATGGCACAAAGGGTTAATCCAATAGCAAGCAGATCGAACAGATCCAGTGAAGCCGGTTTGATAACCATTGCCGGGAAGACGGAGAGGCAGGCTAAAAAAACCACTGCCGTTGGTAAAAGATGGATTCCAAGAAGGCTTACGATCCAGTAAGAACGAGGAAACTTTTTCCGAAAGTTTGCATAGCGCCAATCTTCGTCCCTGAGTCCTTTCCAGCGCCTGATCCAGTTATACGTTAAGCGGCTTCCCCAGAGTACAACGAGTATCAGAATAATGATTTGACGCAGGGTGAGTGCGCTACTTCCTGTTGAAAGGCTCCAATACAGCAGAATGGGAATGGGAGCGACACTCCAGTAGGGATCATAGAAGCTGGAATTATTAAACGTATAGCTCACAGCGAAGATCAGCAGTGTGGCAAAAAGATCCAGGATCGCAGCATTAACCACCGGGTTGCCACGGTCTGTATGCCGCAGGATCAGGATGCAAAAAACAAGCGCAGTGAGATAACTCGCGAAACAGATAAATAGAGACCTGGTTTTAGATGGTGTTTTGAGCATGGTGGAGCGATATCTTATGCGAGCCTGGTAAAATAAACCCTTTGATATTCAATTTTTTTTATCCGGATTGTTAATTTTTTTTTTATTCGTCATCCTCCAGCCTGCCAATCTCTCTTACATTCTTTCCGGTTTTTTCGGTCAGTTCATCGCCCAGGTCTTCCCGGGCTTGTTCAACCAGGGTTTCCAGCTCTGCAACGATTTCCGGATAAAGATCCTGAACATCATACCGTTCGCCAGGATCCCTTCTCAGATCATAAAGCGCATATTCTGCCTCCTTCCAGGCATAGGGACCGGGAAATCCTTCATTCCCTGGTAATACTCCTTCATAGGTTCGATGGTTGTGGGGCAATACCAGTTTCCAATGATCTTTCCGAACTGCCTCCAGTGAGTTATGGCGATAATAATAGTAAAAGTGATCCCGTGGATTAGCTGTTTCATCTCCCTGAAGCAAAGGGAGTATGCTTACACCATCAATGATATGATCCGGTAAGGGTGCTCCCGTTATTTCGGCCAGTGTCGGCAGGATATCAATGGTTGAAGCCAGTTTACTGTTTATTGTTCCGGCTTCGGTTACTCCAGGCCAGCGGACAATGCAGGGAACACGCTGTCCCCCTTCAAAACTGGTTCCTTTACCTTCTCTGAGGCCGCCGGTTGAACCTGCATGATTCCCGTAATTGAGCCAGGGACCATTGTCGCTGGTAAACAGAACCAGTGTGTTCTTATCCAGCCCCAGTTCTTTCAATGTATTCATTACCTGTCCGACGGACCAGTCAACTTCCATTACCACATCACCAAACAATCCCTGTTTGCTTTTCCCTTTGAATTTCTCAGACACACCCAGTGGAACATGGACCATAGTATGGGGAAGATAGAGGAAGAAGGGTTCACCCTGGTGTCGCCGGATAAAATCAACTGCACGTTCGGTATAGAGTGTTGTCAGTTTTGCCTGGTCGTCAAGCGTCCTGATCTCTTCAAGCTTGTTATTCCCTTCAATCAGGGGAAGAACCGGATAATTTCTACGATGGGGATTGATGGAACTATCCGTGATTGCTCCTCCGTCGTAGTAAACCGGCCACATGTCATTCGAATAGGGTAATCCCACGTATTCATCAAATCCATGTTGAAGCGGCAGGAATTGTTCATGATGCCCCAGGTGCCATTTTCCAAAGATGCCGGTTGCGTACCCTTTGCTCTTCAGGAGCTCTGCAATTGTCTTTTCATCCTCGTGGATGCCCACCCTGGCATTGGGTCCCAATGCACCGGAAATGCCAATGCGATTTGGATAGCACCCGGTTAGCAGGGCAGCTCTTGAAGCACTGCAAACAGCCTGTGCTGCATAAAAATTGGTGAACCGCATCCCCTCCTTTGCTAACTGGTCAAGATGGGGTGTGGCATATCCTGTCGCTCCGTATGACCCGATATCTCCATATCCCATATCATCAATAAAAATAATTACCACATTCGGTAACCGTTTATCTGCTTCCCTTGTACAGGATAAAACGATGAGCGTGATGAAGAGGAGAGGAAGCAGACAATGGATTGTTGCTCTGAACAAGTGACCTTTTTTCATGGCTAATGGTATTATTGTGTTGAGAAAATCACCCGGACTAGTGAATCTCGTCATCCGGTTTTCTGAATAAATATTGCAGTTCAATCTCCACGATGTTCTTTGCCCCTTTATTTACAGCAAAAGTGCAGTCCTCGAAAGTTGGAGCTCCTTTGATGGACGGTTTGGGATTGTTTGAAAATCCATAGCCCTCTTTTGGTATACCCAGAAAATTCTTTTGCATTACTGTATCACAGTTTTCATCATCAAAAATTGCAATGGCATACTTCCCGGATCTAACTTCTTTGATATGAAACCGGTTACCCTGCTCCAATAACCTGGATTTTGAGATCATATACTTCCATTTCGGCTGATATGGGAATTGTTCCGGAGTGTCGTACATCGAAATCAACATGTTTCCCTCGTCACCCCTGATATTATGGAATTGAATAACAACGGTAGTCTCTTCAAAATCCTCTGAAACCATAAGAAAAAGCGATACAATAATCGAAATTGAAATTGAAAATAATTTCATGAATAATAACACTTAAGATTTCTTGAGCACATCATCAAGGTTGTTTAAAAACCAGCCTGCATTCCCGAGGGAAAAGACCATTGGCGGTTTAAATTTAATTACATTCTGGTAAGGTCCATCTGTACTTAGCAGAATTTTTCTTTTTTTCATCTCCTCAACAATCCGTTTGGTCTCTTTGGTAGCTGGTGTAAGGCTTTCTCTATCCAATACAAATTCAATACCGATAAAGAGTCCGGATCCTCTGACATCTCCTATTAATGGATATTTTTTTTGCATTTCCAGCAATCCGGATTGCAAAAACGTTCCTGCTTCCATTGCATTCTCCCGGAGTTTTTCTTCCATGATCACATCCAGAACAGCCTCTCCTATGGCACATGAAACCGGGTTGCCACCGAAAGAGCTGAAGAATTCCATGCCATTTTCGAACGATCGGGCTATGCCATTGGTAGTCACCACAGCTGACAGGGGGTGTCCGTTGCCCATCGGTTTACCAAGGATAACAATATCCGGCACAACACCCTGAAGTTCAAATCCCCAGAAAGCCGAACCCACCCGGCCAAACCCGACCTGGACTTCATCCGCAATGCAGACTCCCCCGTTTTCTCTTATCATTCGGTAGACTTTCTTAAGATAACCCGGGGGTAACATTACCTGCCCCCCGCAACCAATAATGGATTCGCAAATAAAAGCAGCCACATGTTTTCCCTCTTGTTCCGATCTACTGATGATATCCTCCACATCAGAAGCATATTTATACCCGGCATCGGGGTCCTCCTTCCGGTACATCCCCCGGAAGGTGTCAGGTATCATTGCTTTAAGGGTTGTGGGAACACTCCCCATGCCCCCCTTTCCATTAAACTTGTACGGGCTGATCTCGATCGCCGACGATACATTTCCATGGTATGCATGATCCACCACAATGATATTTTCCCGGTTCGTGTGGTTCCTGGCTAATCGCAATGCCAGGTCCGTAGCTGCACTTCCCGAGTTTACAAAGAAAACTTTATTCAGTTCCCCGGGAAAAGTAGCACACAGCTTTTCCGCATACCGGTTCAGGGAATCATAAAGATACCGTGTGTTTGTATTCAGGGTCGCCATTTGTTTCTGCCCTGCTTCAACCACCCGGGGATGACAGTGCCCGACATGACAAATGTTATTCACACAATCGAGGTAGCTGTTTCCCCGGTCATCATACATGTATTGAAATGCTGCCTTCACCATCCGGATGGGTTCGTCATAGCTCAGGCTGAGGGCGGAACTTATAAACATCTGACGTTTTTTCAGATGAATAGCAAGATCTTCTTCCCCGGGCAGGGAGTATCCACACGCTGCCAGAAATCTGTTCGTTGCGTGGAGCGGATTGATCTCAATCCATTGAATTAACAGATCAGTGGCAGGTTTTTCACTGGCAGAAGCGTGTACATTGGATGGGTCTTCTTTTTTTGTGCGGGCTGACATGCAGAGGCTGATTGACAACCTGGTTGCAATAAGGTAATATAACAACCGGATTTCTCTTTCATCGAGTGGTATCACGGAATGATATCCCCTGATTACTTCAACGGCTGCACCTATCGGATCTTCTTTCTCCAACATGGTATATGTCAGAGCAATCGCCAGTTCGTTGATGGTCTGTGACACAACCATGTCACCAAAATCAATGATACCGGCAACCCTCCCTTCCCTGATCAGCAGGTTCCAGTCGTTGGCATCTCCGTGAATGACCTGTTTCCTCAGCGTTCGTAAAACCGGCTCCGCAATAAGGTGAAATTGAAGAAGGAAGTATCGGACTAACCGTCGAACAGGAATCTCTTCTATCAGATCGATGTACCCTTCAATGTCGGGAAAGTTCTGGAGGTCCCATAAAAGCTTGCGGTTTGCAGTATGGGGCGCTGTGAAATCCTGTAGGATCAGGTCCATTTTTCCAAGAAATACACCTACGTCAAACAGGATTGTGGAAGTAGGAGTCACCTCGGCAAGAAATTTTCCCTCGATAAAACTGAGCAACCGGCCATTCAGTGCTTTTCCATCGGATGATTTAAAAGTTACAATTTCAAGGTTCTCCTTTGAGGGAATGACATTGGGGACATGCCTGTCAGAATCCAATGCGCAGGAAAGGGTGCGCAGGATGTTGTTTTGTTCAATGAGTAATTCGTTTGAGTCGATTGGGGATGATAGCTTAAATACATAGGCTGCTCCCTGATCCGTTACAAGCATATAATTTGTGTCGATGTAACTGCCCAGTAGAGTAATTTCCCCCTGCAGACCGTAATTATTCAGAATAAAATCCGCTATTGCATTCTTTTCCTTCAATGGAGGGTAATTTTTTGAACGTGAATTTCTACAAAGTTACATTTCATTTTTTATTTTATTCCTGTACAGCAGGTAAAGACCAAAAGCCATGAACAAAGTGCACGGAAAAGCTGCCCCAATACCTAACGGGATAATGGCTATAAGAAAAATGATTCCGCCGAGGATGCCCAGTTTGAAAAATGCTCCACGCAAAAACAAAAAAATTCCGACAGCAAGCTGCCCAACTGCTATGGTCCGTACAAGCAACGTTACGTGCTGGCTGAAAAATCCATAGATAAAATCCTTGTAGAAAGAAAACCATACAGAATCTCCATAGATTTCAACATACGCATCGGGTGATTTCCCGGCAGTATAGAAATTAAAAATGCCTGCAGCAAGAAATATCAGGCCAAAAATGATCCGCCCCGCTTTAAACCACCGGTAACAGATATAGATTAATAACAATCCTACAGCATTTGAGATGATGTAGGGAAGAAGGAATTCCTGTAAGTTCATTTTAAAAATTTTACATTAGTAAATCTTTTTCCCAATGCGGACAAAAGTGCAACTTCCCCACAAGGTAGGCTTTCAGCACAACATCCGCCACAGGCGTGCCTACGGCACAACGCTCAACACTCAACATTCAACAGCCAATTGACAATTTACTTTTACTTTTTTTGAAAGTTGGACGATCAATGTTCAATGTTGGACGTTTATATGGGACGTTTTAATATATTTCAAACTTTAGCTATTTTATGCCTTATATTTTTATTCGTCAGACCAACGTTCTCCTGCAAAATCCATCACTTAGTGGTCAGACGAAGTTCACACTGCTGACTCCTGACTAAATCACCAAGTCCTTCTTCGTCCCTTAGTCCCTCAGTCACTGAGTATCCCTTGTCCGCCATAGCTTTCTTGAGAGCCATAGCCTTGGCAGGGGCTCTAGCGACGGCGGATCGTCTCCCCCTCTCACTTCTCATTTCTTTTTTTAACGAGAACCAAGCACCGAGTACCGAGTACCCTTTTTACTCACCTCTCACTACTCACTACTCCTTCCTGTATACTCAGAAACTTTCTCAATCTTAATCTTTCTCCGCCACAACAAGCATCTCGAAATCTTCTGTTGTAAGCGGATCCTCCCGGTTGAAATTACCCAGCTTGCATCCAAAAATATCCACTGCTTTGAAGCGGAGCGATTTCAGATACCAGGTTATTTCTGAAGGCATAAAATACCGCTCATTGCAATTTAATTTTCTGACAGCTCCTGCATCATCGTTTATTTCAAGGATTGATGTATCGCGCAGGGTCATCAGATTAAAAGAGTTATTCCCTGATTTCTGGTCGTTCTTTTCCATGAACTCTTTCACCGAATGGAAGAGAGGGAACAGAGCATTCAGGCAGGTAAGAATGAGTTTGCCACCTTTTTTAAGTGCCTTGCTTGCACTCTCAAGTATGGCATAATTCATTTCATCCGTCTCCATCAATGAAAAGCCCCCTTCGCAGATCATGATGACCAGGTCAAATTCATTACGATACTGCAGATTCCTGGCGTCAGCTACCAGGAATTCGACATCCGTTTTTTCATCCGCTGCCTTTTCACGGGCCCTGGAAATTTGGGATTCCGACAGATCGATACCCGTAACGGAATATCCCCTTTTTGCCAGCTCAATAGCGTGCCTGCCGGTTCCGCAGCCAATATCCAGAATTTTTAGTTCTTTGTTGAAGTTTATCTCCTTTTCAATGAAGGCCACTTCGCCGGTTGTTCCTTGTGTAAAGATTTCTTTATCATAGCTTTCACCGTAATTCTGAAAAAGCTCTTCATACCATTGTTTCTTCATTATTTTCCAATTTATAGTAGGATGTACAACGTTACATAAACGATTTGATATTCTTTTCGAGCATCTGGATGGTGCTGTCAATCCATCCGAAGCAGATGGCTTCTTCAACGGCATCGTCGTAAGAAACTCTTGGTTTCCCGGTATGTTTCTTGTAATAAATCAGCCAGATCTCCTTTTCTTCCCACCCGTTTTCTGAAAGCCAGTTGCGCCATTCAGATCGGTTCGAGCAGTAAATTTCATTACTTCTTTCCACAGAACAAATATATATGTTTTGTAATATAGGTTTTATGTTTAATAAGGGTTACTTTTAAATCTTTCTGCCCAGAAAGAAAACAAGTACAATTAATCCTTAATACTCAGGGAGAATAGAATTATGCATAAACACACCATGAAATTTTTATCATTGATTGTCCTGCTCATTCTGTGGATGAATGGCCATGGATCTGTTTGTTCAGGACAAAAAGTGCCCATATCCTTTGATACCTACCATGGATATACGGGCACTGTAAAGTACCTGAAGGATATAGCAAAGGCATATCCTTCCATCACTGAATTGATGGAAATCGGTAAAAGCAACTTCGACCGGCCGATATATGTGCTGGTTGTAACCAATTTGAAGACAGGAACCACTCTCGACGCGCATATTGATTTGCGGAACATAAGAAAGGAGGGGATAAAAAATGTTCCTGCACTGAAACCCCATCAGGGGAAACCAGGTCATTGGATCTGTGCCAGCATGCATGGAAACGAATACACCGGAACTGAAGTTTGTCTCTACATCATTGATAAACTGGTTGCCGGGTATGAAACGGACCCTCAAATAAAGGAACTTATCGACAGGAAAGTGTTCTACATTTGCCCGGTCGTTAATCCGGATGGCGTATATAATAGTGTGGAAGCAGGAATTTCACAGCGACAAAATAGCGAAAAAGTGGACAATGACGGGGATGGAAAGATCAATGAAGATGGTCCGGATGACCTGAACGGCGATGGTTATTATACCCAGTTTCGTTATAAAGATCCCAGCGGCAGGTACGTAATAGATGATGTGGATCCCAGGTTAATGGTAAGGCTGGATCGAAGTGAAAAAACAACAAAAGAGAGGTATTCCGTAATCAATGAAGATAAAGACAACGATAAGGATGGCAACCGGGGAGAAGATTCAGAAAGAGGTATTGACGTGAACCGGAATTTCCCGGAGGTGTGGTTTACAGACGATGGGATGCAGGGTGGCAGTGGGAATTACCCGACTTCATCACCGGAAGCACAGGCCATCGCGGAATTTTTTACGAACCACACCAATATCCTCATGGGGCAATACTTCCATACCTCCGGCGGCTTTACTTACAGGCCACTGGGTACTTCACCTCACCAGAACCTGCACCCCAAAGATGTAGCTGTTATGGACATGATCATGGGTAAAAAGTACCTGGAGATCCTTGGGGAGGAAGTGCCCAGAGCCTGGCTGTACCCGGATTCACTGGCTCATTACAGGGAAGAGCTGCAAAAGACCTCTGCTAATAAGTATGCAAAACAGCGGGGGTATGAGTTGCCTCGTGGATGGAGAGTAAGCTATAATGAGGAGAGGGATCGGCGATACAGTTATGGAATGGCATCGGACTGGATGTATATGCAATATGGCATCTACTCCATGACCACTGAACTCTGGAATCCCATGAATGATATAGAGGGTTTTCTTCAATTTGAAGGAGAGGATGCTTATTTAAACCGAAACAGAGAAATCCTGAAGTATCAGGACGAACATTATGGTGGTGAATATTTTATCAACTGGAAACCGTTTCACCACCCTGAATTGGGCGATGGAGAAATTGGTGGATGGAAATCTCCCGTCGGAACCAACAATGCCTTTCCGGGAAAACCCCTGCTCAACGTTTGTGAAAAACACTGGCAATTTGAGTTATTCAGGGCTACCCTTCTCCCCGAAGTAGAAATTTCGGATGCAACAGCGAAAATCCTTTATACCACCAACAAAGCTCAGATGGCTACTGCATCAGGTGGTGAAGATCAAGTTGTTGTAAAGAAAGGGGGAGGAGCTGGGAAATATAAGGTGGTTGAGGTAACGGTTCATGTTGAAAACCAGGGTAAACTGGCAACACATATTGCCCGGGGAGCAGAACTTTCAGGAAACCGGCCCGATGTGATATGGCTGGTTGGCGATCGCGACAAAATAACCTTTCTTCAGGGGACACCCTATCAGAAATTAGGGGTGATGGAAGGGAAAATGAGAATCCCGGGATACCGACCAGGGAGGGAGCCCTCCTCCTCCGGTCAAGCCCGGCAAAGAGGCTTTACACCTTATTCACCCATGATGTACCGGTACATGCGACAGCGTGTAAGTTACGACCAGCCGGGAGAAAAACAAACCGGCCCCGGCCGGGAAGTGAAATGGGTGATTGCTGTTGAAGGGGATGTCCCCTTAAAAGTGATCCTGTCATCCCAGAAAGGCGGTACAAAGGTTAAATCAATTGACTATTGAAAGGAGGGTAAACCATGAAAAAACAAATATATTCTCAAAAACAGGTTATTTGCAGTGTTCTGATCTCTCTCGCTTTCCTGATGGGTACACCCCTCTTTGCTCAGGATAAAAAACAGGAAAGCCCGGGTGGTTATCACGGGGAACTTGATTTCCCGATTAGCTGGAAACGATATTATTCCTATGAAGAATGGACCGGGATCATGCACGATATCCAGAAGAAGTATCCACAACTTGCAGATATTGAAAGCATTGGGACAAGCAGGATGGGAAGAGAACAGTACCTGATCACCATCTCGGCAAAATCCACCGGTAACCATACTTCCAAACCAGCCATGTGGGTCGATGGAGCAATCCATGGAAATGAAGTGAACGGTATTACCTGTTCACTCTACCTGATGTGGTACCTCCTTACCCGCTATGATTACGACCCCTATGTCTATGAACTGGTTAATACCACAACATTTTATATCCTTCCGGGATTGAATGTTGATGCCAATGATTCCTATGTGAGGCATCCGAATACAGCAAATAATCCCAGGGAGACCTATCGCCCTGAAGACAATGATGGCGATGGTTTATATGATGAAGATCAAACGGAAGATGTGGATGGTGATGGCGAATTGTCAGAGATGTATATTGAAGATCCCAACGGTTTGTTTAAACTTTCACCGGACAAGCGGAGGTTTTTACTGATAGCTGATCCCGAAGAGGAATGCATGAGGTTTCGGAGAATCGGCTCTGAAGGTTTTGATAACGATGGAGACGGAATGATCAATGAAGATGATATCGGTGGACCGGATCCAAACAGAAACTTCCCGTATGGATGGAATCTTCAAGCAGGAAATCCATACCCGATGTCAGAATCCGAAACCCGTAATGTGTTTGAATTTCAAATGGCTCATCCCAATATCTTTGCCTCCTTTCACTACCACAATACCGGTAGACTGATCATGTTCCAGGCACCACCGGAAAACCGTAGAAATCTTACCGGTGAACAGCGGCAGGAAGCTCAGGAACAAATTGACCAACGATTGGAGCAGTTGCGGGAAACAAACAAGTATGCACAGCTGTTCAACCGTCAGGCTTCTCCAGATTATCAACACGATATGGATGTCCAGACGGGTATAGTGACATCCGGTGCACGCATATTGAAAAACTACACACCGGTCATTGGCGGACTTTCCGGTCAGGCTCATGCCGCTACCTATTACATGCTGGGGGCGTATTCCTACCTTATTGAACTGTGGGGTACTCCGGCATTTGACGCCGATGAAGACGGGGATGGAAGAGTCTCTGATGAAGAGATGCTGAACTGGATCGATCTTGATTTAACCGGTGAAGGTTGGATCAACCCGCATACCGTTAACCATCCCGATCTGGGAGAGATCTGGATTGGTGGCTCACCGAAAAAACACATGCGAAGAACACCTCCTTCAAGGTATATTGAAATGGAAGCGGAAAAGAATACAAAATTTGTCCTCTATTGTGCCAGCCAGTTTCCTGAAATAGAGATCGATAAGGTGCTCATTAAACCCGAAACCGACGATCTTTACTGGATTGAAGTGTGGGTGAGGAATGACCGGGTCTATCCAACCTCTTCCGACCGGTCCGTGCAACTTGAAAGAGCGGTAAAAGATAAATTGACAATCCATTCATCCGGTAACATTGAAATTGTCAACCTGATGGAAGAAATTACGATTTTTGATCCGCTCGATAACATGTCAACCTATCAATCCATTGCTGGAAAGGATACAGAATTCCGGTTAAAAGGTAAAGAAACCTTGAAATTCCGTGGATTGATAAAAATGAACGGATCAAGTGGGTGGATCGAACCATCGGTTGAATCAAAAATGGGAGGGAAAGATTCAAAAAGGGTAAACATTAAGGTTGGATCATAAACAGCTATGTAGGGAATAACCTGAAGGGTTACTCCATATAAGTATGTGTCGTCAGACGATTTTTGCGTCTGACGACTTTTTTTTTATGAAAAATTTGGATTTTAATTTATTGTAGTCTATTTTTGTATAGTTTACAGTTCATGAAGTATATAAATAATGAATTATACAAAACTTCTATTTTCTTGCATAAAAATCAAATAATAATTCCTTCAATTAAATTCTATTATTATGGAAAAACCAGGTAATGCTCAAACTCCCAAGCCCAAAATCGCTTTACTTTTAGTGGTTGTAATCTTTTTCGTGCTACTGTTATCTGCTTTTATGATTCTATGCCCGTTTGCCTTAGGGATCTTTAGTTTATGATAGCGGTCAATTCATTTTTGTTGATTGGGTCAGTAATGATTAAAAAACAATCGTTAATATGAAATTTTTTTCTAAGATTAAGTCACCTGAAATTAATATTGGCTCCATAATCGGTATAACCATCGGTATATTTGCAATACTCCTGGTACTGCTCATGGGGCTATTTTTATTATTTGCACTGATTGCCATGGTATCTTTTACAATTGGGATTCTTGAAATGCTGATTTTCATCAGAACAAAAAATTTGAGTTTTCTGGTACTTACTCTTTTTCTGTTTAGCTGTTCTTCACTTTCAACAACCTTTGTTATGTTTGGATACCCGTTTACCAACCCTGTTATTCTGCTCTTGTTCATGGTTACTATCATTTTGCTTGTCTGGGTATTGATACTGGCTTTTACAAAGAGATTCAGATGGCGTTCAAGAGAAATTCTGGAGCTTGCGGCTCTTCCGGTAGAGGAGGCATCGGCAGGATATACTCCAAGACCCTTTCCGGTAGGGAAAGTATCAAGTCCGCAGTCAAAAATTGTGGAATTTGCCCGTTTCATTCACAAAAATCTAATTGCCATTCCCTATATTCAAAATGGAAGTATTATTATGTCAATAAATACAAACCTGGAAAGACAGATCGGATTATTAACAGATTTTCTGGATACAACATGGGTAAGTTTTGATAAAGATGGTAATGTAGCAGTATACATTTCCAGGGCAGATTACTCCAAGTACAAAGACTCATTTTCATTTGATCAGTTATGCGGTTCTCTGGGTAATCTGTTCATTGAATTCCATGACTATTTCATCAATGGAAATGAGAGCAGAATAATTGAAAAGCTGGATTCAATTTAGCAGAAACCGGAGATACAGGATAAAAATGGATATTCAAAAGGCAGCAATATTTGGGAATTACATATCAAAGGAATATGCAAAAGATATATTCGGCATTCTTCTTACCTATCAGAATATATCTGCATCAGAGGCAGCCTCACGGTTAAATTTACACATTAAGACCGTTCAGGATTTCCTTGAAGCAATGGCATTACTTGGTATTATTATCAGGGAGGAGGTATATGAAAAGAAACGTCCCTATTTTCGATACTCCTTATCTGATCCTGTAATACGACTGGAAGTTGACCTGGGGTTTTTACGTTCTGAAGTTCCAAAGAAAGACAGGTTGTCTCTTAGAATAAGAGAGAAGAGTAACTCCGGTGCACGTTTTACAATGGCAAGATATGATCAGTATATAAGCAATGTAGTCATTTGGACCGGCGAAGGGCGGGCAAATAAAGAACGTAGGATAAACCTGACTGAACCGCAAGGCAGGTTTTTATTCAATCTTCCGTTTCCCAGTGCCAGACCAAAAAGCATTGCAGAAATAATAAAAGACGCTGCTGTTGACAGCAAACATGAAGAGGAAATACTTGATATTGTGAATCTTTTAGTGGAATACAATGTTATTGAACGGGAACATTGACAAAGTCCATTAAATTTCATATTTTGTCATCTTAATTTAGAATGAATATCATCACATTTTTTTTTCTTAATTTATTTGACTATGAAATCAATACAAACCAGCAGCTTACTGATTATGTCCATTTTCTTTTTGCCGGTATTTTTTTTCCTTACCGGTTGTGCTGCTAAAAAGCCACTGGCTGAGAGCCCCGAAACGGGATTAACCCTGTTATATAAATTACCACCGGAATCAGGAATATATTACCGGTTAGAAAGTGATATAAACCAGTCAATGGAAATCCAGGGGCAATCGATCGGAGCTGATATTGAACAAATTATGGTGTTTGGTATGGAGCCGGTAGCTGCTTCAGAAGGGAAGCTTACTCTGGACATTACCATAGATACATTGGGTATGTTTGTTAGAAGTCCTATGATGAAAATGTCAGCCGATGTCAGTGAAGTACTGGGAAAACAATTCACCATAGATCTCTCGGAAAAAGGCGAAGAGCTTGATCTTTCCGGTGCTGAGCTGCTTAAATATTCCATTGCGCAGGCTGGGAGCCGAAGCATTGCATTGCATTTTCAGGAATTTTTCCCCGATCTTCCCGGTCAGAAGATCAAAATAGGAGACCCTTGGTCTGAAACCGATACCATCAATGAGGTTTCTGAAAATGAGGAGGTGGTCACGATCATGGAAAGCAACAACACGTTTGAAGGGATCGAAAACGTTGAAGGGTATGAGTGTGTAAAGATCGTTTCCCAGTTAAGTGGCTCCCGTAAGGGGACACAAAGTGCGCAGGGAGTCACACTTACTTCGGAAGGAGATGTGGAAGGTGCAATGACCTGGTATTTTGCCTACAAAGAAGGTGTCTTCGTAAAATCTATTCTGGTAAGTATTGTCAAAAGTACTGTCTCAACCTCGGGAGCACAGACTTTTACATTTCCGATGACCCTGAAAATCAATTCAATTGTGGAGATTTCGGAAAAATAATCTTTAGTTTTGAAAAGAAAAGATCATTCATTAAAACATACAATCAATTAACCTAACATTCAGTAATTATGAATATTACCTACTTTGATGCACTTTCGCGGGGCTGGGACCGCATGAAAAAAGCACTCTTTCAGCCTTTCGATCTCGGAAAATGGTTTGTTGTCGGGTTCACTGCATTTCTTGCTACACTGCTGGACGGACCTGCAGGAAGTGGAGGAGGCAATAAATGGGATCGACATCATGACCTTAAAGATGTCATTGATTTCCCTTCTGTCGCATGGGATTGGCTTATGTCACATCCTGCATGGGCTGGATTGATCCTGTTTGGGACCCTGTTTGTTATCGTTGTCGTTGTGGTGTTTGCCTGGCTCTCCTCAAGAGGAA
>CAZTES010000013.1:0-34109 GCA_964612275.1 uncultured Rikenellaceae bacterium | reverse complement strand
CCCCTTCTTAATAAGATCACTCCCATTTATTTAATTTGAATTGTTCAGGGCGTTCCTTTACCACACGCCTCAACCACTCTTCAGGGTAACCTACTCCCCTGGCTCTTCCGTTTTCATCCTTGACATAGCCATCATTATACTTCGTAAGCAGGGCTTCACCCAGTTCTATCCATTCTTTTACTACATATTCAGAATGAGAGTTGCAATAATTCGTCAGGTAACGTACCATCAGGTCAGGGTCAGTATTCAATAATTCAAGGGCAGCCTTTTCAACGGCAGGCTGTGACGACAGAGCAATCCCCTCCAGTTCTCCCTGTACTTTTTGAATATCCTCAATCATATAGGAATACTTCAGGTTTGCATAATTAGCCACGAAATTAAACACCCACCAGGCTGATTCCCATGAAAATTTTTGCAGGTTACCTGCCCGGTAAACTTCAGGGATATTATCAACGCAGCAGTAAAAAGGCACAAAACATGTTGTATAGGCATCATCTACTCCATACCAGTTTATCCCGCCTATTGGATCAGGCAGCCAGGAACGTGACTGTGAAACAAAAGAGTATGCTGTCTGCTGTGTAGCAACCGGTCTTTCCCACACATAGGACAATTCGTCTATTTCCCAGCCAAGGGGTCGCCAGCGATAGGGGCTTCCAAAAGGCCCGGAATCGATTCCTTTTGTCATATCGTATTCAGTTCCTTCATAATGGTCACGCAATAGAGCGAATAAATCTTCAAGGGATATCTTTTTGTCCGGCTTAACCCAGAGCGGATAGGGGTCAGCTCCTTCCACACCACGGTGATAATCGGGAGAGAGGTTCAGTGAGGGGGCAGCCCGTCTGAATACACTCCATACACGCGAAGCGCAGGAATGCAGGCTTGAAGGTGTAGGCGGGCAGTAGGCCAGGTTAAAACGAAATGGTTCACCTGAATCAGGATCATAATATCCTTTCTCTATGGCAAATGATTTTATATCCTCAGAATACATGCAATTTTTCTTATCGTCAAAAGGGATCTCTCCTATCCTTGACAAATTCGCATGGCACGAAATGTACCCGTCAGGTACTCTCAGTGCAACCCAGATTGCCCCTTTAACCCCGGGTCCTTTGCCCGACATTTCAAGTATCCATGCTTCATCGGGGTCAGATATGGAGAATGCCTCCATTGAACTGCTATAACCATACTCCTCCACCAGATCAACAATTGCCTGTATTCCTTCCCTGGCTGTTTTTGCCCTCTGAAGCATCAGTTCCATTAACATCCCGTAGTGCATAAGTCCTTCACGATTCACCAGTTCTCTCCTCCCGCTGGTTGTTGTTTCACCTATTGCAACCTGGAATTCATTTACATTTCCGACAACCCTGTAGGTATGAGGAACCTGCTTTATCTTATGTACTTCACCGTTTCTTTTCCTTATTTCAACAAAGGAATCATCGCCATGGTCCATGGCAGGGATATACTGCATACGGCCTACAAACTCAGCATCACAGGCATAGGTGATCATAACTGAACCATCTGCAGAAGCTCCTTTAGAAACAAGCACACTGGTGCAGTTATCGTTCCTTTCCTGAGAAAATGAAGGAAGAATTAAAAAACACAAGCTGATAATTACAGAAATTTTTTTCATAATGCTATTCTCCTTTTATGTTATTACTTGGTTTTGGCTGTTCTGATATCTTTTAGTATCAGATCAAAGATATTCATATTAAAACCAAAATTGAAATCTCTTTGCTATTTTAATGGCTTTACGCCTGTAAGGAGCTTTTTCCAATAACACTACATCTATTATCCCTTAATAAACAACAAACTCCAGTTGTCTTACGAATAATGAATAGCAATAATATAATGAACAGTATTGGCTTTTGATTTAACCCGGTAGCTGTTCCATCTTAATTAGAAGTCGGGTTGCTAAGAGATACGATCCTGTCGGGGTACGATTTCAATTCGTGCCCCGACTTGTAAGAACCCGGTAGCAGTCCCTATTTATTCATCGTCAAGGTAATCCTGAAAGGAGGGCTTTTTGTGGTTGAATAAACTCTCTAATGGATCATCCCGACATTCATCGTCGGGATAATCCTACAAGAATTCCTTTTGTCAGTCTTCTGTTGGTTTAGTTTCCTTCCCACTCAGGATCACCGGGACTGCTTACCCCTTTTTCTTCTTCTTCTGAGCGCCCTTCTTTTGCCCTTTTGATTTTGTGTTTCCCTTTAGTGTATGAAATTCCGGAGATCCTGGTTTAATGCCCAGTTGCTTGGCAATGAAACCCCATCCTTTTTCCTTATGGGCAGTATACATTTCAACCACGTCCTCAATCGATCGTTTGCTTATTTTTGTAAGCTCAAGCGCTAAGAAAATTTCAGCGGGTTCCATTTTTACGGAAACGTGCAGACGATCAATTTCCTTTTCTGAAACATTGTAGGAAAGTGATAAATCCGCTTTAAAGGCACTTAAATTTCCTTTCGCATCGGTATTCATTCTGGATCAGACGGGTCAGCACGCACGGTCTGACCGGTCACTCCGGTCTGACCGATGGGAAGACACGGATACCATCTATCTTTTTGAACCGTTAATTTCCCTGAATACCATACTATAGTGCATTGATCCACTACCCGTGAGTCACTGTCCAAATGACTCAGGATCGATTCATACCTCAAAATTTTCACACATCCTGTACGGTTTAAAAGATCATTTATTATTATCTTGTAAAAAATTGGGTAAGGATCATACCGGTATACCACCGATAATTTTACCACAGATCGTAATCATACTTCTATGGCCGGATCATCCGTATTGATAATAACGTTTCAAGACCCGCTGCGGGCATATATAGAAATGGCAGTATTTGTAGCATTGATGGCAGTTATTATTTACCTCCTGTATCAATTGAGCAAGAAACGGTATTTTATCCGTTCCATCCTGGATAAATTGAACATCCAGGGTCGCAAATCCTACAAGGAGGAAGTGTTCAGGGTGCTGTCGAAGCTGCGGATGTTCGAGTTCGGAAAAGCCATTACACGGGATGAATTTTTCAATGAGAAGATCATCGATTACATTTTTGAACGCAAGGAAGAGCGAAAAGTGTTTCTTCACTATACCCGGGAGGAAGAGGTTGCCAGAAAGATATTGAAGGAAGGATTTAAATTCAAATACAGCTTTTACAAAACGGCAGATAAGGTTTTCAAGGATAAATTGTACCTGATCTACAAGCACAACCACAACAAATATTTCGGAAAATATGTGGTGGTGATCTCTTTTTCAAGGGAGATCTATGAACGGTATGCCGGGAAACTGAAAAAAATTGCAATGCCGGGAACGGCCGTTGAACAGGTTCTGACCGAGGTATCACCCTTCCTGGATGAGGATGAAGAGGTGGTCTATACCCTGTCGAATCATTTCCTGAAGGGATATTTCAATTACGAGGACGGGACGATCGTTGATAATCCCAATTTTGACCCTGGATACAAGTCTCCGGTATTCGACGGGAACCTTGAGAAAATAAAACAATCAGGAAATTGAAATCTGCTGGAGGTATTTTACAAATACCATGAATAAACATAACTCCTCGTCGCTCGACTTCAGATCGGGCGACGATATTTTTACAATGGATTTACCCGGTACGGTCTGACCGGTTACTCCGGTCTGACCGATGGGAATACCCGCCATCAGCCTGCCCATCCCTGCCCAACTGCATCGTTCAGGCGGGCGACCGGAGGTCGTCCGGGCGGAAATGATGACGTCGGGCAGGCTCATCAGTTCGCTAAGTTCGGTTCATGAAACGATTTCCCTACGGAGAATCTTCGGCACTGCTTTCCTCTTCAATATTTTTTTCTAAGCTCTCTTTTAATTTTTCAATACGCTCGATTTGTGATTCGACTTTTTCTTTCTCTTCCACCTCCTCTTCTTTTAATTCCTTCAGCCTTTCTTTCAGCCATTCTTTCCTCGCTTCAATTTTTTTCAGTAAATCCCGTTTTTTTTCAATTTTTTCCGATTTAATTGCTTCGTCAAATACCAACTCTTCCGGTGCAACTTCTGCTTTTTTTACAGGCGGTTTTTCAATCTGGTATGTTGGAATGAATTCCTTTTCATCGATTCTTCTCTGATTCATAAAAGAGGGTGAAACGATTTCAATTCTTTTTTTGTGAAGAAAATCCATCACTTTTGCATTCAGAAGCGAACTGGTGCTGAAGAATTTGTTACTATCCTCCAGAAATCCATGAATCTTATATGTAACGGAATAATCGCCCAGTTCGAGGATATAGACATAGGGATCTTTTAATCCGGTAGCAACCGCAGCTTCTTTTAAAGATTCTTCAATTTCAATTCGTGATACATTATACCCCAAAGAGACCGATGTGGATATTACGGTATTGGATTTACGGGTTAGTTTTACCGGATTGGTGGCTATGAATAAATTTGGTATAGTAACAAAATTACTGTCTTCCAGTTGCATTTCTGTATGAAAAACACTCCTTTTCGTAACCCTTCCCTGGAAATCACCGATCTTTATCAAGTCTCCAATTCTGAATCGTTTCATTGAATTATTCATGATACCGGCAATAAGGTTCCCAAGAATAGTCGTTGAACTCAACGCAATGCCTGCACTAATGACGATGGCGAGAAAACTTAATATCTGCCCCTTGAGACCTTTGTCTATGGGTAATGACAGAATAAAAGTGAGTGTGCCAATAAGGATAATTAAAAAAGAAATGGTATTCTTTACGATATTACCCGTTGTTTTGACAGATGTTAATCGCTTAAATATCCAAGAGTTAATGATTAACAGAATCACCAGAACGATGACGATGCTGGTGGGTTCAAGTAATGATTTCAAGGTATTGATCACTGGTTCCATTTTAGTTTAATGCTTTTTCGATTGTGTTCATTTTATGATTTTACTTGACGGTACTCTTTCTCTTCGTTTTGTTGAAATAAATGTACTGCAACACCCGGATAATTCCAAAGGGCAAAGAAGGTTTTATACCGTTTCCTTCTGCTCTATGGAATGTTTCTCCGTAAATTCGTTGCCCGAGTTGTCCCAAAGGGATTCTCCAAAGTTCAACAGAAGTTTCAAAAAAAGAATCCTTCGGACCATTGGAACAATCGGGCGACGATATTTTTACAATGGATTTACCCGCTGCAGTCTGACCGGTCACTCCGGTCTGACCGATGGGAGGAACCGCCATCCGTCAGACCCTTGGATGGGTCAGACGGTTCAACACGCACGGTCTGACCGGTCACTCCGGTCTGACCGATGGGAGGAAAACCGCCATCCGTCAGACCCTTGGATGGGTCAGACGGTCCGTCACGTACGGTCTGACCGGTTACTCCGGTCTGACCGATAGTAAGTAACGAATACGCTATCCTTTTGAACTGTTTTTTTAGTTTTATTTTCTGCAACGATTGTGTTATTTTTATTGCCGGTTTTTGGCAAATGGTCAACAATATAGTTTATTAACATAAAAAACAACATAATGAAAACTACGCGTTCAAGAAGGGAATTTCTCAGATTATCAGCAGCAGGTACAGTGGGAGCCATGGTCCTGGGACACTATTCCTGCAAAACAAAAGGAACCGGTGCAACAGAAACAGAAGCGGCAGACCCCAGAACCTTCGGTGTCGGGCTTCAGCTGTACACAATCCGCGATGCCATGGGAACCGATGTGCAGGGGTCGTTGAAAAAGGTTTCCGATATGGGGTATAAATACCTGGAGTTGGCCAGCTATGCTGATGGTAAATTTTACGGTTATGAACCCGCTGAATTCAGGAAAATGGTTGAAGACCTTGGTATGGAGATCCTCAGCAGCCACACAAAGGTTGAAGAAAAGGGTATTACACTGGAAAATGCTCAGAAGATGGCTGAAGACCATGCCAAGCTGGGTACAAAATATTGTGTACAACCCTGGATTGTTGAAGAAGCGCGAACAACCATTGCCAGTTATCAGAAAATGGCAGCCGACTGGAACCAGGTTGGTGAGATTATGAAAGAACATGACATCCGGTTCGGGTATCATAACCATAATTTCGAGTTTGATGTGGTAGAGGGTAAAATACCCTATTACGATGTGTTTATGGTGGAGCTGGAAAAGGATCTCGTCACCATGGAAATAGATATCTTCTGGGCAACCAAAGCGGGACAGGACCCGGTTGAAATGTTCAACAAATACCCTGGCAGGTTCGAGCTGTTTCATATGAAAGACATGTTTACCCGAGAGGAGCCTTATTTCACAACTGAGGGGGTTGATGATTTCGCACCCGTCGGTGCCGGGGTGATCGATTTCAAGAAGATCCTGGAAGCCAAGGATGTTGCCGGGATGAAATACATGATCGTCGAACAGGATAGCACCAAGGATGGCAAACCGTTCGATGCCATCCAGACCAGCATTACCAACCTGACAACCAAGATATTGGCTTAACTGTTAAAAGAGTGATACGATGACTTCGAGGGGCTCGCCCACCTGCCTGCCGAAGACAGGGAGTCATCGTATCACTTTCTTTATTTCCCCTTAGGGGGACGGAGTATTTCGTTTATTGAAAGAAGAACCAAATCCTGGAGGCAATTAGTCCATAAAGTTTGTGGTACGAGTTTAATTATGATCGCCCGGAGTGTTCCGGTTCATGCAACGGTTTCCTTGTGATGAACTTTTCAGATGAACCGGTTTATCGCAGGAACAATTTATTCTAAAAACATGCCGCCCCTATCTTTGTGCCATATGGCACAAAGATAGGGGCTAATCCCACTCGTGAATCCCTGTTTTGGATTTTATCGGTAAGGCATTTATATGACTTATTGCAAGCAATTTTGATTTTGGTAATGGAAGCTAAGTGAGATCATTCACCAAAAAGAAATTGCAAGTGTCAGGTTTATGCATAAAAAATTGTTACTTTAACATACATTATAATCCCAGAGAGAGAAGGAGATACACTTAGTTTTCTCCCCATTGAAAATCAACAGAATACTTAATTATTTTACATCATGAAACCAATCCGTTATTTTGTAATTCCTGTCTTGATTATGATTACAATTCTGAACCTCACGGTTCAAAATACAATGGCACAAAAGTTGAAATCCGGACCCCAGGATCTCTGTTTCTTTTCAAGCATTGACGAGAGGGACCAGCCGTATGCGATCTATATTCCGAAAAATTTTGACGAAAACAGGAAGTATCCCCTGGTGGTCTTCTTGCACGGTGCCATGTCGAACCACCGGTTGGGATTGCGCCGTGTTTTCGGACAGGGCAATATCCAGGGAAAGGATTTTATGACTCCCGGTTTTGTCCCTACCGAAACCGATCTGGAATCGACCCGGTACTGGCCTGAACTGAAGGAGGTGGATTATATTGTTGCTGCTCCGTATGCGCGGGGGACGGCAGGGTACCAGGGGATCCCCGAACAGGATGTATATGAAATGCTGGATGACCTGAAACAACGCTTTCCCATTGATGCAGACAGGATCTACCTTACCGGACTCTCCATGGGAGGTGGCGGGACCATCTGGCTGGGACTTACCCGCCCGGATACCTGGGCTGCCATTGCCCCGGTATGTCCGGCACCTCCCAATGAATCTTCCGACCTGGCCGGGAATGCCCTTAACCTGCCCGTACATCTCTTTGTCGGGGACAAAGACTTTCTTTACCAGATAGCCCAGGACTGGAAGAAAAAATTTGAACTGAACAGTAAGCTTTTCAATTACATTGAATACCCGGGTATCAACCACAACAGCTGGGAGTATGCCTATAAAGATGGATTCATTTTTGAATGGTTCTCTCAATTTGAAAGGAACCGTTTCCCGGAACAGGTTAAATTCAATAGCAAATGGTATACATACGATGGTGCTTACTGGGTCAAGATTGACAAGCTGACCCCCGGAACTCTTGCCACGATCGATGCCAGCTTCACGGAAGAGAACCAGGTTGAAGTGACTACCTCAGGTCTGGATGCATTTACCCTGAATCTAACCGGTCATCCTAATTTCATTCCGGAACAGCGGCTAAAGGTTACCCTGGATGGGAAAAGCTTCCATATAAAAACTTTTGATGCCGCTTCATTCATGAAGGAGAACAATGCCTGGGTAAACAAAAAGTACACCGCCGGACTGATGTCCAAACAACCCGGTGCTGAGGGACCGATCAATGTTGCGGTAAGCAGTAACCACGTTTATGTTTACGGAACCGGAGGAAACCCCACACCCGAAGAGCTGCAGGCACGCCGTGCACAGGCAGCTGCTGCAGCCGACTGGCCAGCGGATCGTGGAATGTTGGGCAGGATCATGGTGTTTCCCAGGGTGATTTCCGATAGGGAGATCAGGCAGAGTGACCTGGAAACATCCAACCTCATCCTCTTTGGTACACGCGAAACCAACAGCATCATCGAGCGGTTTGCCGATAAATTGCCAATGCACCTCCATGCCGATGCAAAAGACTATGGACTGCTGTACCTTTTCCCGTTAAACCAGCATTATGTGCTGGTAAATTCAGGCCTTCCCTGGTGGGCACCAAAGAAACCGGTGGGAGGGAACTACAACCAGACCGGAGGATTTGCATTCCTGCAGCCCAAAATTGATGCATTGAAGAATTTCCAGGACTTCATATTGTTTCATGAATATTCGGACAATATTATCAGTGAGGGTTACTTTGATGAGAACTGGGAACTCCCAGCCAGTAAAGCGGAAAAAATAAAATCGACAGGAGTTGTATCGATGAAGGAATAACCAATCATTCATCAACAGGCAGGCAATCAAAATCGCTATAAATGAAAGGGGTGACAGTTGACTATTTTTTATTGACTTGCATCTGTTTTTTTAAGGGTTTTATTTTCGCTTTTACTCAAATCTGAGCGTGTCAGCCGGGTTTTTAATTGCATAATGCCAGCTCTGTAGGCTAACGGTGAATACTGCAATGAATAAAGCAATGATTCCTGATACCCCGAAAATCCACCAGCTAATGGCTGTTTTATAGGCAAAATGTTCAAGCCATCTGGTCATAGCGTACCAGGCAACAGGAGTAGCAATAATAAACGCGATGAAAAGGCATAGGATATAGTTTTTATTCAATAGTGTTATGATATCCCATGGTTTAGCACCATTAACCTTGCGTATCCCAATTTCTTTAATGCGGCTTTCACATAAGAAAACGGAAAGGCTTAATACTCCAAGAATAGCAATGGCAATAGCGATTAGCGAAAAGGAGGTAATTGCTTTACCCAGCCGTTCTTCGCTTTTATATAATCCGTCAAGCGTCATATCAAGAAATTGATAATTGAACGGAAATCCCGGTGCCATATCATTCCAGATCTCCCCAATATTTTTTAATGTTTCAGAGACATTTTTACCAGACACTTTTATATTGGCATACTGTCCTTGCCTGGGAAGATAGACAATGGTAATGGGTTCAATACGGCTGTGAAGCGATTTAAAATTAAAGTTTTTTACAATGCCTACAACTTTAGCCTTCCCGCCAGGAACTCGTATTTCTATTTGAAACGGATCCTGCATGCCAAATTCTTTAACTGCTGCTTCATTTAACAGGAGGGTGGAATTGATATCACTGCTCAGCTCCTTTGAGAAAAACCTTCCCTCAATTAGCTGTAAATCATATAAATCAATAAATTCCGGATCGATCCATAAAGAGGCAAAATGCACTGTCTTACCATCCACCACCTGATTGCTGAGTCCCTCTATTTTCCCAAAGATTGTACTCGAAAAAGCCACCTTTTGTACATCAGGCAGCTGGCGTAATCGTTCGCGAAAAACCTCTTTCTTATCACGCATCAATTGAAATGGAAGTTTAATATAGATGATATGCTCAGTACTTATTCCAACATTTTTTTCTTTTAAATAGGTTATTTGCTTGGTAATCAGAATGGTGATTGCAATCAGAACGATGGAGATAAAGAACTGGAATACAATAAGCGCAAAGCGCAATGGCACACCTCGATTCTGTTGTCTTGATTTTTTCTTCAGAATGTCAACCACGTTTTGTGATGAAATAAAACATGCCGGATATATGCCTGCCATCAATCCCAAACAAAAAATTCCGGGTATGAGCAGAATGAAAAACGGATAGGTAAAGTGCAGACCATCAGTAACATTCATAAAATTGCCAAACCGGTTTAAAAATAATGAAGCGATGACAACTCCGATGAGTACTGAAAAAAAGACCAACATTGTCGTTTCGGTCAGGTATTGAAAAACAAGGTTGCTTTTTCCAGACCCCACCAGTTTCTGTATAGCAATTTCTTTCATTCTGACGGATGCCCTCGCTGAAGAAAGGTTGATGTAATTGATGATGGACAGCAACAGGATAGCCAATCCAATGGTAATTAATACGTGTACCAGTAATAAATTCCCACGGTTTGTTGTATCATTGGTAAGGTCTTTATCAAAATATACCTCCCTGAGGGGATGCAATGTTAATGGTGTGGTTTCTGCATCCGCATAGGATGCACTGGCTCCCAGGTAACTTTTGTAATATTCAATTAGGTAATCCCGCAGTTTTGGTTCAAGAATGGATGCATTGCTTTTAGGTTCTAAAAGAAGGTACGTTTCAAACACGGTGTATCCCCAATCATCAGGATAATTGAGTCCCATTTTTTTTACGGAGGTTGAAGAAATTAATCCATTAAACCGGATAGAAGAATTTGCCGGAAGGTCTTTCACAACGGCTCTGACTGTAAAGGTAAAATCCTGGTAGGTTTTCCAGATGACTGTTTCTCCGACCGGATTAACCGTGTTAAAGATTCGTAATGCCTCGCTTTCCGTTACGATGAGTGAAAACGGAATAGCCAGTGCTTTATCCAGGGCGCCTCCATGTAATGTTTCAAAATCAAATAGTTGAAAAAAAGAAGAATCAGCTGAATAATACTGTTCTATTTCAAGTGCAGTGTTGTTATAATTTAAAACGGGTGAGAAGATAAATAACTGATGGGTCTCAATGTGTGTGGCATTCTGAATTTCGGGGAATTCACTTTTCAGTAATCCGGAGAGTGGACCGGGGGTGAAACTTGAGTTACCATAAGAGATTTTGTAGATCCGGGATGCCCGGGTGTGAAAATTATCTACACTGAGTTCGTTATGAGCATAACTAATGATTAATAATAAAATGGTAATGCCCAGAGTAAGGCATAGTATGTTGACGAAGGTAACATTCCTGTATTTGAATGTGTTTCTGAAACCTAATTTTAGATAATGACTGAACATGCCTGTTAATAGTTAAAGCTTTGATTTACAATGAAAAGTTCGCTATTGAATCCAGTCTTAGTGAATATTTCCTGGCAAAGCGAATACCATGTCATGCAGTTCCTTTTCAAATTGTGAATATTCAACCACAGTGTGCCGGCTTATTTCAGTTAAAAGTAATCATTTCCTTTAATTACGGGTAGCTTTTCCAGGTGAATAATAGGTAAATGGTAATTATGGAATTGCCTGGCATTTTTTTTAACATGCATCCGGATAAAGGTTAATTCCATCTTTTTTCATAAATTTATATCAGGACTGTTATTAGGATGAAACGACTAATTGTTCTCGTGCTGTTATCTACTCTTGCGTGTGGTTTGATCACTACGGATGCATGCACTACCTTTATCATCAGTGGAAGGTTCACACCCGACGGCAAACCGATCCTGTATAAACACCGTGATACCGGCACTCTGGATAATGCACTTGCCTGTTTTAACGATGGCAAGTATCCCTATATCGCGGTGGTTAATGGAAACATAAAGTGGGCACTTGAAGTTTGGGGGGGATTCAACGCTGCAGGGTTCGCGATCATGAATTCGGCGGCATACAATATGAACGTTGGTGATACCACCACATTTGCTGATCAGGAAGGTAAAATTATGAAGAGAGCCCTGATGAGTTGTGCTACTGTCGATGATTTTGAAAAGATGCTGAACGATCTCCCAAAACCGCTGGGAGCGGATACGAACTTCGGAGTGATTGATGCGCAGGGTGGAGCTGCTTACTTTGAAACAGGGAATTGGACATTTAACAAGGTTGATGTAAATGATCCAGCTGTTGCCCCGTTCGGGTATGTTATCAGAACCAACCATGCTTTTACCGGATCACCGGAAAAAGGGGCAGGGTATATCCGTTATGTAACGGCAGAAAAGACGATGTATGATGTGGCTGCTGGCAAGCGGTATGATCCGGAGTACCTGATAAACCATATTTCAAGGAATCTTACTCATTCATTAACCGGTGATAATCTTGCCGTTAATATTCCGGTAAATTCAACGAATCCTGATTACAGTTTTTTCGAGGATTTTATCCCCAGGTTTTCCAGTGCCTCGGCATTGATGGTAGTAGGAGCGGGCAAAGGGCAAGATCCCCAGGCTGCTATGATGTGGACAATACTCGGATTTCCTTTGACTTCGGTAGCCCTGCCAATCTGGCTTACTCCCGATGGATTACTCCCGGCAGTTGTTAAAGCCAGGGCTAATTTTCATGCTCCGATTTGCGATGCTGCTCTTTCACTTAAAAGATCCTGTTTCCCCATAGACCGTGGTTCAGGGAGGAAGTATATGAATCTTTCCAAAGTACTCAACCAGGAAGGAACAGGCATTATGCAGTTATTGGGTAAGGTTGAGGAAGAGATCTTCCGTAGGTTCCCTGAAGCGAATACACTGAAGGGACAAGAGAGAGATGCTTTCATCAAAAACTTTTATTCCTGGCTGGACAGTTTCCTTGAAAGCAAATATGACGAATTGTTTGGATTGGATATCTTGTAAATCAATCAGATAAAAACCAACAACTATGAAATGTGCCATAATCGGTAACTATCCGCCCAGGGAGTGTGGTATAGCAACCTTCACTAAAAACCTGGCGGAATCCATGAAACTGTGTGATGACAGGAAAAAGAGAGCCAATGAATGTTTTGTGGTTGCCATGAATAATCCGGAAGGGGATTATGAATATCCTCCGGAAGTAAAATCGACCATTCGCCAGGAATATCAGCGAGATTATATTAAGGCGGCTGAGTTCATCAACATCAGTGGGGCGGACATATGCATCCTTGAACACGAATTCGGGATTTTTGGGGGGGAAGACGGGATCTATATTTTACCCCTTCTGCACCGTCTTGAAATCCCCTTTCTTGTCACTCTTCACACCATATTAAAAGAACCATCGTACACCCAGAAAGCCGTATTACAACAGATCTGTAAAATGGCCAATAAGATTGTGGTCATGAGCAAGCGTGCGGTGCAGTTCCTTGTGAAGATCTATGAGATCCCGAAATCCAAAATAGAGCTGATCGAACATGGTGTGCCAGACCTGCAGTTTAGTCAGAAACTTTCAAAGAAGCAGTTCAACCTGGAAGGAAAGAAGGTGTTGCTCACTTTCGGTTTGATCAGCCGAAACAAAGGAATTGAAACGGTTATTGCTGCTTTGCCTGAAGTCGTGAAAAAACATCCCGATGTTCTTTACCTGATCATCGGGAAGACCCATCCAAGTGTTCTCCGGTATGATGGAGAGGAGTATCGGAATTTCCTGATGAGAAAAGTGAAAACACTGGCTCTGGAAAATCATGTCCTCTTTCTGAATGAATTCATTGAGCAGGATGATCTGTTCAGGTATTTATCTGCTGCAGACATTTATATTACTCCTTACCTGAACGAAGCGCAGATTACCAGTGGGACGTTAGCCTATGCTGTTGGGGTAGGTACGGCAGTGATTTCAACACCCTACTGGCATGCCCAGGAATTGCTGGATGAGGGGAGAGGAAGGTTATTTGATTTCAACGATTCAGAAGCTCTTTCAAAGATATTATTAGAGTTACTCAATCAGCCCGAAACGTTAAAAGAGCTGAGAAAAAAGGCATATGATTATGGGAGGAAGATTACCTGGCCTCAGATCGGGGAAGAGTATATTGAACTGACAGAGCGGGTTGTCGAAGAGAAGCCTGAGGTGGTGGTGAAAAAGGAGATCACGATCGATCCGCTCATTCTTCCACACTTTTCGCTGGTACACATCAAACGATTAACGGATGATACGGGTATTATCCAGCACGCCAAATTCGGGATCCCGAACCTGAAAGATGGATATTGCCTGGATGATAATGCCCGCGCTATGCTGACGGTTCTTATGACCTACTGGCAAAACAAAGATCCTCTTTCACTGGATCTGTTACCGGTATACTTGAGTTATATTCACTACATGCAGAATAGCGATGGAAAATTCCGTAATTTCCTGAGTTTTGACCGGCGATTTCTGGATGAGATTGGATCGGAGGATTCTTTCGGAAGGGCTGTGTGGGCGCTTGGATACCTTCTTGCCAATCCTCCCAATGATGCGTATTATCAGTTCGGTAAACTGATCTTTTTAAATGCAGCCCCCAATTTTGAAAAATTTAAAACGGTACGGGGTATTGCCAATACGTTAATTGGCATATCCTACTACCTGAGGTCCAATTCATCGGATGAAGCGATGATCAGTACCATGAAAAAGCTTGCAAACAAGCTTGTCAGGCGTTATGAAACAGCAAGAAAAAAGAATTGGGAGTGGTATGAAGCGATCCTTACCTACGATAACGGGATCATTCCCCTCTCCCTTTTTCATGCCTACCGGTTAGTGAATAATGATAAATATCTAAATACGGCTTTAACAACGATGGAATTCCTGGCCAGGATTACCATGAGGGAGGGTTATCTTTCACCCATTGGGAATGAAGAATGGTTTAAACTTGGAGGGAAGCGTGCCATGTACGCTCAGCAGCCTGTAGATGCACAGGCGATGGTATTGATGTTTCACCAGGCATACATGGTCACAAAAAATAAGGATTTTCTTAACCAATTGTTTACTTCGTTCATGTGGTTTCTGGGTGAAAACGATCTGCGCATGAGCCTTTACGATTTTGAAACGGAAGGTTGTTGTGATGGGATTGAACAACAGGGGATCAACCGAAATCAGGGTGCAGAAAGCTCACTGGCCTATCTCATTTCGCATCTGACCGTTTTACGGGCATTTGAACAATACCACAAATACATACAACTCACATGCTTATAAAAAGATTTAAAAAAAATCCCATTCTGACAAAGGATGATGTTCCCTACCCGGTAGCAACCGTTCACAATGCCGGCGTCATAAAATTTGGGAACCGGTACATGATGCTTTTTCGTTCCCACCAGTTCTCCGGAAGGAGTATACTGGGGCTTGCTGAAAGCGATGATGGCTTTCAGTTCAGGGTAAGGAAAGAGCCGTTTATGAAGCCTGCCAAAGAGGGGATCTTCAGCCGGTACGAAGAATATGGTGTGGAAGATCCGCGGATTGTTTTTATCGACGGGGAGTATCTGATCACCTACAGTGCTTATTCCCGACATGGTGTTCGCATAGGGTTGGCAAAAACGGAAGATTTCGAGCAGGTGGAAAGGGTATCTCTCATCACGGAGGCGGATTACCGCAACGTGGTTATTTTCCCCGAGAAGTTCAGCGGATTGTATGCCAGGCTTGACCGTCCACATTCTGAGATCTCCCCATGGTCGATCTGGATCTCCTATTCACCCGATCTTATTTTCTGGGGTGAATCAGAACTGATCATGAAGCCGGTTCAATATCACTGGGATGAGATGAAGATCGGACCAGGAGCACCTCCCATAAAAACACCCCGGGGCTGGCTCAATATCTACCATGGTGTTTTTCCCACCATGGATGGCAGTGTCTACCGCCTGGGCGTGGCGCTTCACGATTTGAAAAATCCATCGGTGATCCTGGCTGTTGGTGATGAGTGGATCCTTCAACCGGAGGAGGTATATGAGATCACAGGATATGTTCATAATGTGGTATTTACCTGTGGTGCAATTCCTGAGAAGGATGGTTCGGTAAAAATCTACTGGGGAGGTGCAGATAAGGTTATGTGTGTTGGAATAGCCATGCTGGATGACCTGGTTGATCACTGCCTGGACAATCCAAGAAAACCAATGTAGGATGAACATTGCAGTACTGTCTCCTGCTGCCTGGCGTACTCCTCCAAGAATGTACGGTCCCTGGGAACAGGTTGCATCAAACATTGCTGAAGGATTGATCGAAAAGGGGGTGGATGTGACCCTTTTTGCGACCGGTGATTCGATCACAAATGGGAAGCTGGAATACATTTGTGAGAAACCCTATTGTGAAGAGAGAGAGCTGGACCCAAAAGTATGGGAATGCCTGCACATCAGCCACATCATGGAACAGGCTGACCGGTTTGACCTGATCCATAACAACTACGATTTCCTCCCGCTTACCTATTCAAAGTTGATCAATACCCCAATGGTTACAACCATCCATGGCTTTTCATCTCCGAAGATTCTCCCGGTTTATGAGAAATATAATGACAGCAGTTACTATGTATCCATCAGCAACTCAGACCGGAGTCCCAAACTGGATTATATTGCTACTGTATACAATGGTATTGACAGCAGTGAATTTACCTTTAACCCAGATCCGGACGATTACCTTCTTTTCTTTGGGAGGATCCATGCGGAAAAGGGAACTCATGAGTCCATACAGATTGCAAAGAGGTTAAAAAAGAGACTGATCATTTCCGGGTTGATTCAGGATCAGCATTATTTTGATGAGAAGGTGGCACCGTTTATCAATGATGAAGACATTGTATATGTGGGGAACTCAGGACCGGAGGCAAGGAACCGGTTATTGGGTAATGCACAGGTTCTTTTACATCCGGTTTCATTTGAAGAGCCGTTCGGTTTGAGTGTGGTCGAAGCCATGTTTTGTGGGACCCCTGTGGTTGCCTTTAACCGGGGATCGATGCCTGAACTGATTCTCCATGGGAGAACAGGTTTCATTGTCAGGGATCTGGAAGATGCGGCAGAAGCGGTTCAGAATATTGATCAAATCAACCGGGAAGCTTGTCTTGAGTGGGTCTCTTCAATGTTTACACGCGAGAAAATGGTGGAAGAGTACCTTGACGTGTATGAGAAGGTATTGGAATCGAGCCAATGCAGATGATTGCTCTTTACTCCCCTCTCTTTAATTCCTGAAGCAGATCTTCGAGGTTAATGGAAGCGTAGGTTGAGGCAAAATCTGACATGGCATAGGGTATAATCAGGCTATCGTTGTGGATCATGGATCCGCATGAATAGATAACGTTGGGTACATACCCCTCTCTCTCCTCCTCGTTGGGGATCATTAAAGGTGTTTTCAATCTTCCGATGATCTTTTCCGGGTTATCCAGGTCAAGCAGGCAGGCTCCCAGGACATATTCTCTCATCGGACCGACAGCATGCGTAATAACCAGCCAGCCTTCATCTGTCTCTATGGGTGAGCCGCAATTACCAACCTGAATAAATTCCCAGTGGTATTTTGGTTCAAGGATAAGTTTTGCATTCCGCCAGATGTTGATATTATCTGAGAAACTGATGTAGTTGTTTTCGCCATCGATCCGGCAAAGCATAACATATTTCCCGTTGATTTTTCTCGGGAACATCGCCATTCCTTTATTCTGTGCAATTTCTCCATGCATCGGACTAACCCGGAAATGATAAAAGGTTTTTGTTTCAATCAGTTTTGGAAGAATGGATATTCCATTATAGGCAGTATAGGTTGCAAAGTATGTAATCTCCCCATCATCATTGACAAACCTGACAAACCGGGCATCCTCGATCCCGTTTTTTTCAGCTTCTGAAACGGGAAAAATAACCCTTTCGGAGAGGGCTGTATCCAGGGAGAATTGAATTTCGTAATGGGAAGAAGCAAGCCACATGATCTGGTTTAACAGCATTTCTTTTGTGGCTGTAAGTTCCATTGAATCCCTTGTATCCCTGACACACCTTTCCAGTTCGCCATAGGTAAATGAGTCGCCCAGCTGGTTAAACACCAGTGCCGGAGGAACCAGGTTGTTGAAGCTTTGCATTTCATCCAGCTTGCTCATGAAGGCGTCTTTATTATATACATATCGCTTGACCACTTCCGCTTCATCCAGCATTTGCCCCACCTCTTCAAGGCTGAGGTTGTTCTCCTTGTCTAAAACTCCGGTGCGAAACACGATGGATGAAATATGGCCTTCCCCGGTTGCCCTGAAACTAAGAATAACCCTTTTCTCTCCGGGATTTAACTCGGATTGATCAGGGTGTTCAAAAATAGAGGGATTAAAGAATGCAGCAGATTCAATGGAATACTCCTTGGTAAAATAGGATCCTATCAGAACCTTCTTGCTGACATCCAGGGTATCCGGATCGACGTTCATCTCCTGAAGAAGGTGTGTTATATTATTGAAATGCTTTTCGAATATTTTTGAGATATTCCGGTGACGTTTTGAATAGCTGCGGAGGACCTGACTGAGCGCAGTGTTCACTTCACTCTCCGACAAAGAGAGAACCTTCCGGATGATATTCCCACTTCTTTCGTTATTGGTGAAATGAAACCGGGCAATCACCCTGCTGGGATCCGGAGGAAAACTGATATCTTTCCGGTTTACAATTACTTGCATGAGTTAATCGTTAATAATTTTTCTGGCTGAATTTGGTACTAATGGGTACTAAAGATAATACATATTGCAGAATATCTATCATTTTTAAAGGATTCCTTAATCCGGCACGAAATGCAGATCAATTCCTGCTGAAGGGGGATGGCAACAGGAAGTTGAACCGCCTGATTCTATCATGACGGTTTCGTAAGAGAATTTTGGATGGAAAGAAGCAGTTGGGGAAAAACGCGGGTGTTACGAATCGGATGGAAACGTTAACAGAAACGCTTTTTACTGGCAGTAAATACAGAACACAGACCGTTTAATGCAGGTTATACATGGCCCTGATGATCCGTTTTAAATAGAGTATTTTTGACTGAGCATCAGGGTCTCTTGACTTCTTCAATTCAACGATTTTATCGACAAACTGATCTGCCATTTTTAGCCGTTCCTGGTTGAAATAATATTCTGACAAAATTGGAGACATCGTTCCCTGATTTAAAATTTGTTATTCGGTTAATGTACAACAGATTTCGTGCCAGAATGTTCAATATTCAATGAACCAGTCTGTTAATTAATTGACATTGAATGATTTTATTCATTCAAAATGTACGGATCTGTATGTGCCTGTACGGAAGTGGACTACAGATAATGGGGTATTTCAGACAGAAATTTCACCTGCAAGATAGGTGATGGCTTTCCCGCTGATCAGAACACGGTCGCCAGCCAGTTCACAGAATAGTTCTCCTCCTCGTTTCGAAAGCTGGTAAGCGTGTAATTTGTTCTTTTTCAATTTTTCGGCCCAGAAAGGAATCAGCATGGTATGTGCTGACCCGGTAACCGGATCTTCATTAACACCGACAGCAGGAGCAAAGAAACGGGAAACAAAGTCAGATCGGTCCCCGGGTGCAGTAACTATAATCCCCAGACAATCGAGCTTTTTCAGTTTCTCAAAATCGGGCTGGATCCGGAGTATACTCTTTTCATCGCTGAAGAGTGCAAGATAATCCCTTGCCTTGCAAACTTCAACCGGCAGAGAACCCAGTGCGTTAGCAAGATCTTCCATGTTGCCGGTGGTAATGCATTTACTGGCAGGGAAATTGAGTGTAATGAATTCTTCTTTTCTGGTGACTTTCAGTGTTCCGCTTTTTGATTGAAAAAGAATTTCATTACCCGGATAATTGAGATGATTGAAAAGAACGTGACCTGATGCAAGGGTTGCATGACCACACAGATCAACCTCCACCTCCGGAGTAAACCACCTCAACTCAAAATGAGATCCTTTATTAACAAAAAAGGCTGTCTCGGCAAGGTTGTTTTCAGCTGCAACCTGTTGCATGATATCTGGTTCAGGCCAATCCTGCAAGGGACACACAGCTGCTGGATTACCACCAAAGAGGGTATCGGTGAATGCGTCAACCTGGAACATTTGAATTTTCATTATTATTCTTTCCGTTTATAAACCATGACCTGGGGTATGGAGTAATTGTATCTTTTATAGGGTAAATGGGCTTGTTCAAGATAGCGATAAAAGTTCAAGTCTGGAAATGACTGGAAGGGTTTACAGGGGATTGTTCATCTAAAACCGGATTATTTATTATGGTATCCAACCAAAAGATTAGGGAAAAACCTGCTGGATCAGTACATCTTGTATAGCATAAAACTTTCACAAGCATTGCCTTTTATCTTTCAAAGGAATTGTTACTTTTGTTTCTTTTGGAGAAGAAAAGTCTTTATTTAAACCCTCTGAATCGCATGCAAGCAGTCAATGATTTCCTCACCAATCTTCACCAGTATATCGGTGCTAGTACCTGGTTTATTATTCTATTGATCGGAACCGGATTGTTTTTCACCTTTTACCTTAAATTTCCACAGATTCGCTATTTCCGCCATGCCATACGGATAACCCGGGGGAAGTATGATAAAGCGGATGACATTGGGGATGCATCACATTTCCAGGCATTATCTACTGCTTTATCGGGGACAGTAGGAACGGGAAATATTGCCGGAGTGGCATTGGCCATTCATATTGGTGGTCCGGCTTCCCTGTTCTGGATGTTGGTTACGGCAATGCTGGGAATGACGACCAAGTTTGTGGAGGTTACCATATCCCATAAATACAGGGATCAGCTTCCGGATGGAAGTGTTTCGGGTGGTCCCATGTATTATATGAAAAAGAAGTTAAACTTCAGGTTCAAGAATGGGAAAATTTTAAGAATCGGAACTATATTGGGTATTTTCTTTGCGTGTGCCACCATCTTTTCATCGTTTGGAACGGGAAGTCTTCCTCAGATAAACAGCATATCCAATTCCATTTTTGAGACGTTCCAGATTAATCATGTCATCACCGGTGCTGTTCTGGCTTTATTACTGGGATTAGTAATTATCGGAGGAATTAAGCGGATTGCCAAGGTTACATCCACCCTGGTTCCCATGATGGCGATCATTTATTTTCTGGGAGCAATTTTTGTTATATTCACCAATCTTGACAACATCGGCCCCTCTTTTGTGTCCATATTCAAGGACATTTTTTCACCAACAGCAGCGGGAGGGGGTTTCCTTGGTGGCAGTTTCGCTATTGCATTGAGCAATGGTGTGAACCGGGGACTCTTTTCCAACGAAGCCGGGCAGGGATCTGCACCCATTGCGCACTCAGCTGCAAGGGCTCATGAACCGGTATCGGAAGGGATGGTTGCTATTTTGGAACCGTTTATCGACACAATTTGTATCTGCACATTGACCGGCCTGGTATTGCTCTCTTCCGGTGTATGGAAAGAGAAGATGGAGAACCAGTTTCAGGCGACAGACATGCAGTTCCTGGTGGGTCAATACGACGAGAATATTGAAGAGGACCGGCTTGCCCTTTTTCATCATGTCAACGAGAGAAAGAATTTTCCCAAAATTGAGCAGTTTACCGGTACCCTTGGTATCGAGGAGGGAGTAATGTCCAATGAAAATATTACGCTTTTGCATGCTGAATCGGTAGCTGAAGATTTCCTGTTTTATCAGGGTGAAGATTTATTCACGGGTATGCTTCAGGTTGTAAACGGGAAAATGTCTATTGACGAGAAGGAGAAACCCCCGTTCAAAGAGCGGCTGAAAGGGTTATTTGCAAAGACTTCCTCTGAACGGGTCGTGGTAATTGGCAAGTCGTTGATGCATAGTGCTCCACTGACTACAAAAGCCTATGAAAAGAGTTTTTTGGGTGAGTATGGTAAATACATCGTCTCTATCGGTTTGCTGCTATTTGCTTTTTCCACCGCGATTTCCTGGTCTTATTATGGTGGAAGGGCTGTAACCTTTTTATTCGGCACACAGTATATCATCTATTACAGGTTGGTCTATGTTATTGCCTTCTTTTTTGCTTCGTTTACCGATACCACCATTATCTGGTCGCTCTCTTACATTACCATTGCACTGATGGCCATTCCCAACCTGTGCGGGATATTGATCCTTCATAAAGATATTAAAACCACCATTAAAGAATATTGGAAAGACTTCAAGAAGGATCACCCGGGGGAAAAAGTCCCGAGCGGATGATCAGTCGAAGGAGTAGGTAAATTCAAGCCCCAGGATGTACGATCGTAAGGGAATATTGACATTTACCTCTTTCATGATCCGGTAAAAAAGATCCAGATCGCTTTTGTTACTGATTTTCCATCGGAAACCAACATCTGCCCGAAACTCTTCGTATTGGTTTTCAGCACTATTGAAGCGGTACCATGCTTCTCCAGCGATGAATGGATCAAGGGGGAAATTGTTGATGTTATATTCGAGTTTCAATCGCTCCCTGAGGAAATCTCTTGGTACTTTGTTCACTTCCCATTCTCTCTGGAGCCGGTTTCTCAACGAAACTTCAAAGCGAATAAATTCAGCCTGTACTATCAGATCTCCTTTTAACCGGTGTTCGATGTTTTCGATCCTGGAAGCAATACGATAGCCGATCTTTGCCCGTAACCATTTTTTATGTTTATAGGTTACCCCCAACTCACCGAGCAAACCCTTCAATCGTGTTGCATTATCATAGACCCGGTAGGACCCCTCAAATTCAGCTTCAAAATGTTGCAAAAACTCTTTTTCAAGATTTATGCTGGTCCAAACCTCGAAATCTTCCTGGATCTCCGGGGCATCGACCTGTGCGAAACTGCTGACAGGTGTAATCAGGGTAAAGAACAGAAAGAGGTATAAAACTTTTCGGAGCATGATCATTGATTCAAAGCAGATGACAAATATACAATTTAGTTTTTCCCTGCCAATGGGTTCCTTGCTTGGTTTACCTTTATTTGTCTTTCCAGCCCGGTTAGTGTTAACGTGCAGTTTTTCTCAACAGAATTATATTTTCAACATGATGCGTATGAGGGAACATATCCACCGGTTGAATTTTTTCCGGAGTATACTGTTTAAGGAGGGGTTGGATGTCTCTTGCCTGCGTGGCAGGATTACAGCTGACATAGACAATTCGTTCAGGGGACATGGTAAGGAGCGCATCAATCACTTTCTTATGCATTCCCGCCCTTGGCGGATCCAGTATCACCACCTGCGGGAGACCATGGTTTTTGTAAAAACCGGAAGACAGTGTGTCTTTTATGTCTCCTGAAAAGAATAGGGTATTCCGTATGTTGTTAATCGCTGAATTCTCTTTTGCATTATGAATGGCTTCGGGGATCTGTTCAATCCCAATTACTTTTGAACATTTATCCGCTATGTAATTGGCAATGGTACCTGTTCCGGTATACAGATCATAGACAATCTCATCCCCTTTCAGTGACGCAAAATCACCAACAACCTGGTAGAGTTTTATTGCTTGAAATGAATTGGTTTGAAAGAACGATTTTGGCCCGATTTTGAAGTGAAGATCTCCGATTTTTTCCATGATGTGGTCTTTCCCGGCAAAACATATAACCGGCAGATCGGCAATCGTATCATTTGGTTTACTGTTGATGACATACACCAACGAGGTGATCATTCCGAAATTCTTCTGAATATATTCCAGCAATGCAGAACGTTTTTTAGCATCATCGCTGAGAAAGGAAACGATTACCATGATTTCTCCTGTCATCGATGTTCTGATTATCAGGTTTCTCAGGAAGCCTTTTTGATTTCTTACATCAAAAAAATCAAGGTTGTTTCGGATAGCATACTCTTTGATTGCCAATCGAATGGTATTGGAGGGTTCAGGCTGAAGGTAGCATTCGCGGAGATCCAGGATCTTGTCAAACATTCCCGGGATATAAAATCCCAGTCCATTCCGGTCCTCATACCGGACATTCTGTTCCATTTCCTCCTTTGTAAGCCATCGTTTATTGGAGAAGGTAAATTCAAGTTTATTGCGATAAAACCGTGTGTGTTTGGAAGGGATTATGCTTAAAATCCCGGACAGACACCCCTCATCCAGTCCTCCAATGCGTTGCAATTGATCCTTTACCTGCTTTTGCTTATAAGCGAGCTGATCATCATAGTTCAGGTTTTGCCATTTGCACCCTCCGCAGGTCCCAAAATGACCACAAAAAGGGTTAACCCGCCGGGTGGAATGGTGATGAAACCCGATTGCTTTAGCCTCCATGAAGTTTTTTCTTTTTTTTGTAACCTGCAGATCGACCACATCACCGGGAATAGCATTGGAAACGAAGATGACCATCTTGTCTTTTTTCGCAATGGCTTTCCCTTCGGCAGCAATATCGAGAATCTCCAGCTTTTCATAAACCGGATATTTTTTTCTTTTCCTTCCCAATGAATCAAATTTTGGTGTTTCACAAAGATATGGAATAGAGATGAGTTAAATAGTATATTTGTGGGGAGTATTGTTTGCAACCATAACCGTGTTTCTTTACTATGATATCTCTTGATCAGATCGGTGTCCATTTTGGGGGCTTTGAACTATTCCGGGAGATAAGTATCCTTATCAATCCAAGGGACAGGATCGGTCTGGTTGGAAATAATGGTGCAGGGAAAACCACGCTATTAAAAATTCTGAATGGATCGGTGAAACCAAACCAGGGAACCGTGACCATTCCGAAAGAGATCACCATTGGTTATCTTCCCCAGCAGATGAAAACCATCGATACAAAAAGTATTTACGATGAGACACTATCTGCTTTTTCAGAAATCCTGGATTTGGAGCGTGAAATACAGCGGATCAACAGGGCAATATCTGAGAGGCAGGATTATGAATCAAAGGAGTATATCGGGTTAATAGAAGATTTGAGTGAAAAGAACGAGTTGCTCCGGCTAAAGGGGGGAGCGACCATCCAGGAAAATGTGGAGAAAACCCTTCTGGGTCTTGGTTTTAAAAAACAGCAGTTGCATCGTCCAACTGCTGAGCTCAGCGGAGGGTGGCGAATGCGAATAGAACTGGCAAAGATATTGCTGGCTAAACCGGAATTGATCCTCCTGGATGAACCAACAAACCATCTTGATATTGAGTCAATCCAGTGGATTGAAAATTTTTTGGCAGGATATCCCGGGGCAGTTATCCTGGTATCTCACGATAGAGCATTTCTCGATTCGGTTACAACCCGGACCATTGAGATCTCCCTTGGAAGGATCTATGATTATCATGTTCCCTATTCAATATTTGTAATCCTTCGGAGAGAGAGAAGAGAACAGCAACTGGCAGCATTCCGGAATCAACAGAAAATGATCGAGGATAATGAACGCTTCATCGAAAGATTTCGATACAAAAATACCAAAGCCATTCAGGTTCAATCCAGGATCAAGCAACTGAAGAAGCTTGAGCGCATTGAAATTGATGAGGAAGATACAAGCAGCATCAGGATCAGTTTTCCTCCGGCACCCAGATCAGGAACCATTACAGTAGAATGTGAAGGGATAAGCAAAAATTTCGGCCAAAAAAAAGTATTGGAAAATGTTGACCTGATTATTGAACGGGGTGAAAAAGTAGCCTTTGTGGGGAAAAATGGTGAGGGAAAGACAACCCTGGCGAGAATCCTGGTTGGAGAGCTCGATTACCAGGGTAAATGTAAGTTCGGACAACATGTTATGACCGGCTATTTTGCTCAAAACCAGGACGAGCTATTAAACGAAGACCTGACCGTGCTTCAGACCATTGACCCGGTCGCCGTGGGGGATATAAGGACAAAAATCCGGAGTATCCTGGGGGCTTTTTTATTCCAGGGTGACGATATTGAGAAAAGGGTGAAGGTTTTATCCGGGGGAGAGCGTTCGAGGTTATCACTGATCAAACTGTTACTGGCTCCGTATAACCTGCTTATTCTTGACGAACCGACCAACCATCTGGATATGCGTTCCAAGGATATACTCAAACGAGCACTTACGGAATTTGACGGAACCCTGATCCTGGTTTCACACGACCGGGAATTCCTGGATGGGATCACGGATAAGGTGTATGAGTTTAATCATCGAAAAGTCATAGAGAATATAGGAGGGATCTATGACTTTCTGGGGAAAAAGAAACTGAAATCCCTGCGCGACCTGGAACGGATACCGGATAAGAAAAAAACAGCTGCCAGCGTGAGTTCAGTGCAGAAAAAGAAATACCTGAAAAGGAAAGAATCAGAAAAAAATACCCGGAAGCTCAAATCTGAAATCCGGAAACTGGAAATGGAAATCGGAGAAATAGAGGATAAGCTCGAAGAACTGGATCGCAGGATGATCAAACCCGATAAAGCAATGACATCAGATGATGGAGATACCATATACCTGTCGTATAAGAAGCTGCAGGATGGATTGCAGGATCGTCTTGACGCGTGGGAAAAATTGCAGTTAAAGCTGGAAAGTCTCATCGGCTCGGGGAATTCATTTTAAGATCATTTTGCCATCAGTAACGAAACAAAGAAGATGAAAGAGAATATTTTTAAAGAAAACTATTCCGTCTATTCCTATGAGGTTGATACCAACGCAAATGCTCCAATTACAGCCATTGCCAATTACATTCAGGATATTGCAGCAAAGCATGCAGAGGTCCTCGGCTGGGGATTTGAAGAGATGCTGAAAAAACATCAATACTGGGTGTTGTACCGGCTGAGGATCGATATACTGCGTTATCCGGCATGGAGGGAAGAGATCATAGTTGAGACCTGGCCTTCAGGAATTGACAGGTTGTTTGCCAACCGTGATTTCAGGATTGCGGATGGGCAAGGCAGGGTGATCGGCAATGCATACAGTGTCTGGTTGATCATCGACAGGAGAAGCAGGAGGCCACAGAGCCCGGAATCGTTGCATGATACCCTTCCCGGTTTGCCTGTTTCAACGGTCGGAAAATCCCTGGAGAAGCTGCCACCGGTTGAGGGTGGAAATGACCGGAAGAGTTTCCGGGTAAAATATAGTGATCTTGATCAGAATAATCATGTCAATAACGTGAAATATATACAGTGGATCACCGATTCGTACCCGAAGGATTTTTGTGCGAAAAACAGGATTGTCAATTTTGAAATCAATTACTTATCGGAATCATCTCTTGGTGAAAAAATAGAAATAGAAAGTGTCTGTTTGAATCAATCCCCTCTTTTATATCACCATGCATTGTTCATTACCGATCATAAAAAGGAGATCTGCAGGGCCAGGGTAACATGGGAGGGCGTAGCTTGAGTATGATCAATTGAAAAAGAATAGTTATCTTTAACCCTGGATTTGCTGCAAGAATGACCTGAAGATGAGAACGAGCATAACCCCAATTACTTCTATCCTTTTCTTCTTCCTGATCACGGGCTGTGCAACACAGAAGAACTACAACAGTGCCAGGAACCTGTCCTATCTTTATAACCCGAGCATGGCCTCTCTTCATCCGCGCTATCAGGTATTTCATGAAAGTGATCAAACTTCTATCCTTTCGGTAAAGGTATATCCGGTTGAGTTGTTGTTTAACCAGGCAAACGAGGACGGGGTTTACCAGGCACGCCTTGAGATTTATTACCGGCTATACGAGTTAAATGGCGGACGAAGCCTGGTTGATACGGGGGTGTATAAATACCCGATAGAGATGGAACACGTCAGGCGCGAGTTTGTGGCAAACATTCCTTTACCAACTCAGGTGTCCAGGAAGTATAACCTGGAAGTCATCACCAATGACATGCTCAGGAATAAGGCAGTACAGGCGTTTATTCCTATTGACAAAACCTCTCCTTATAACTATCATAATTTTGAGGTGGTGAAGGCTCCCTCCGGTCAGCCGATCTTCAATTCCATTCTGGATAGCAGCCAGGTAATTCGGATTCGTTATCCGGGTGTTGAAGTGGATAGTCTCTTTCTTTCCTATTACCCTGTCGATTCGATTATTCCTTATCCTCCATCCCTTCTGATCCCCTCCAGAACATTGCAGCAGGATCCGGATACTTCCTATGCCATAGCCAATCATGATTCCGTTGTCATCCGGTTTACAGAAGAAGGGATGTACCATTTTACGGTAGACCCGGCAATCAGGGAAGGCTATACCGTATTCTATTTCGGTGAGCATTTCCCTTCCATTAAGAGAACGGAACAGATGATAGGTCCCCTGGAATACCTTGTTTCAGAAGCTGAGATTGCGCGGATGAGAAGGAATGAAAATCAGAAATTAGCCGTTGATAACTTTTGGATCAATACAGCGGGAAGTATTGACAAAGCACGGGAACTGATACGCATATATTATAACCGGGTCTTTTATGCCAACTATTTCTTTGTCTCCTATAAGGAAGGCTGGAAGACTGACCGTGGTATGATCTATATAATATACGGACCCCCTGATGTATTGTATAAGAATGATGAGGAGGAGCGATGGATCTACCGAAGTAACAAGGGTGCTGATAATATAGCCTTTACCTTCCGGAAAGTTGAAAGCCCGTTTACACAGAATGATTACGTGTTAAGCCGGTCTGATGAATTGAATTCAAGATGGGGAGAGGCAATTAATAGCTGGAGGAATGGTTTGATATATAGCATTGATCAGGTCAATTCCCAATAATCCATGGGAAAATCAGACGCACAGGTTGTTTTTGGTATTCGATCGGTCATCGAAGCGATCCGGTCAGGGAAAGAAATTGAAAAGATCCTGGTGAGGAGAGACCTCCGGGGAGAAACAGTTCACGAATTGTTAACACTGACCAGGAAAGAGAAGATCCCCGTTCAATATGTGCCGGTTGAAAAACTTAACCGGATTACAAGAAAGAACCACCAGGGCATTCTTGCATTTATTTCTGTTATTGAATACACAAGAATAGATGATCTGGTCCCTTCACTATATGAAAATGGCAGGCCGCCGTTTCTGGTTATGCTCGATGGAGTAACTGATGTACGGAATCTTGGTGCCATAGTAAGGACTGCTGAATCAGCAGGTGTTCACGGCATGATCCTTCCCCAGAAGAGATCCTCAATGCTTACGGCCGATACCATTAAAACCTCTTCCGGTGCCCTGTATCATCTGCCCGTTTGCAGGACAGATAGCGTTAAAGAAATCTTAAACTATCTCAGGGAGAGCGGATTGCAGCTTGTAGCTGCTTCGGAGAATGCAGAGAAAAGTTTTTTTGAGATTGATTTTATCCCCCCCACACTGATCATTCTGGGGGCTGAAGACAAAGGGGTAAGCATGGAGGTCTTAAAAGGAGTTGATGCTTTGGTTAAAATCCCCATGGCCGGTCAGATTGGTTCACTCAATGTTTCCGCAGCTGCTGCGGTACTTCTTTATGAGGTGGTTCGTCAAAGAGCCCAATCGGAGTAACCCTTGCTCAACAATCAGCTTTTTTTCTATTGAGTCAGTTTCCTGAAATCATCACCGGATGGACTCTGGAAGACCTGAAGCCCGAATTCGGGGGCAACAGCCAGCAAATGATCAAAAATATCTGCCTGTATTGATTCGTAGTTCGCCCATCTTTGATCATTGCTAAAGACGTAGATTTGAATGGGAATTCCTTTGTCATCGGGTTCAAGATGTCTGACAAGGAAGGTCATCTCATTATGGATTTTGGGATGGTTCATTAAATAGGCTTCGACGTATTTCCTGAAGGTTCCGAGGTTGGTTAATCTGCGCCCGTTAACCAGTATGGAGTTGTCAATATTGTATTGCTTATTGTATTCGACAAGTTCTTTTTCTTTCTGCTCGATATAATCTTTAAGCAGATGGATTTTTTTAAATTTTTCCAGCATTTCCGGTGTACAAAATGCAACACTTTTCATATCAATTTTTAGCGAGCGTTTTATCCGCCTGCCTCCTGATTCTTCCATCCCTCTCCAGTTCTGGAAGGATTCACTGACCATGGCATAAGTAGGGATGGTAATAATGGTTTTATCAAAATTTTGAACTTTCACTGTATTCAACGATATATCGATCACTGTACCGTCCGCTTTCCTGCTTGGCATCTCAATCCAATCACCGGGTTTTACCATGTTGTAGGCAGCCATTTGAATGCTCGCTACAAAGCCGAGGATCGAATCCTTGAAAATCAAAAGCAGAATGGCTGCTATTGCACCCAGACCGGTAAATAACTTGCCCATCGCCACACTAAAGAGGATGGAAATGATCATGAGAATGGCTACAAAATAGATCAGGATCTTTACCACCTGCAGATACCCCTTAATGGGTCTGTTTTCTGAAATGGGCAGGGTGGTGTATATGGTATGCATGGCATTGATAAACGAGTCAAGTACCAGGACAACAGCCATTAAAATATAGATATAGGTGGCTTTCTGCAATGCAGTAATAAAATCCGGGTATTCATAGAATGCAATACCAACGGTAAAATAGATAACGATTGCCGGTGCAATGTGGGAAAGCCTGTGGAATACTTTCTTTTCAAGGAAAGTATCATCCCAGGTTATGCGGGTTTTTCTAATGATGTTTTTTTCAATCCCAATGATGAGCTTTTTTGCAATCCAGTTAACCACTATGCTCAGCAACAGGATAACAATGGAAAAAATCACTGCTTTGATGACAACTGCCCAATCTGTTGGTATGCCTATACTGGCAAGCCAGTCGACAAAAGCCTGGCTCAATTTGATGAAGAATGCTGCTTCAGTCTCCATAGTCAGCGGATTTTACATGGTTTATAAAGTGGACTACTATCTGGCTGACAAATTTACCCTGTGGATTGATCCTTTGCAAAAAAAACCACCATAATTTATCCGCCAAAGAGAGGGCAAGGGTCAAATTTTCCGCTCCCCGGAGCGGAATAAAGTTCCATTTGATCCTTTGTTCACTCGCGGCGAAGTAGTTGATATATAATTTCCCGGCAACGGTTGCCTTCTTTACCATTAGTCAATAAAATCTTCCATAAATCTTTTTCATCAAACAAAGTAATTATCTTAGAGAAATTGAACTTCGTGAGAATTCCTACTTGTGAAACAGTATACGGTTGATGAAATACTGGATGGTATCCGTTGCAGGAACGATAAGATCTTACACAATGTATATCATGAGAATTATCCCTCTGTAAGGAGTTATATCACGGAGAACCATGGATCCAGCCAGGATGCCAAAGACATTTTCCAGGAGGGGTTAGTCTTGATCTATCAAAAAGTCACCACTCAAGAGTTTTTTCTGGACTGCAATTTTCACAGCTACCTGTTTTCAGTTTGCAGGTTGCTGTGGTTAAAAGAATTAGAGAAAAGAAAAACAGAGTACATGGATAAGAAAGATGTAAAGGGATATTTGGATCTCCAGTCGGATCTTAATTTTGATGACTTGGAACAGGAAAAGTATGGATTATACCAGCAGCATCTGAGACAGCTGAAACCGGATTGCCAAAGTGTATTAATGCTTTTTTATGATGGTGTATCGGTTCGTGATATCACGAAAATTATGGGATATACCAGTGAGTCGTATACCCGGAAGAAAAAAAGCATTTGTAAAGAGAAGTTAATACAGGGGATAAAGAGCGATCCGAAATACAACCAGATCATCCGGTCATCTTAGTTTCTTTCTATAGATATAAGCACCGGCAGACAGGGTCACCAGGACCAGGAGCAACAGTAGTAATTCGCTCAGGGGATTGACCGAGCGGCGAAAGACGGGTCCGTAATCCCCGAAGTTTACATAACCCGACCAGAAATAGGGGTGGGAAGTTTCCATGGTTGCCTTCTCCAGGAAATTCAGTTTTGCCTGACGTAAGGCTTCATCTTTTGGATATCCCCTTTTCATGAAGGTATAAAATTCCTTCATTATTTCCACCCCGGAATTGTCTTCAACTTCCCAAAGGGTCATGATGATACTGGGACAGCCGGCATAGAGGAATCCCCGTGCCAGGCTCATGACCCCTTCGCCGTGTTGCATTTTTCCTGCCCCCGTGCTGCAGGAACTTAGTACAGCCATCCTTGCATTCAGGGTAAGTCCATAGATTTCAAATGTATTGAGCAGTCCATCTTCCTCATCCCGTGATGAATTTGAGAAAACCAGTTTTGAATACATGGGATTTACATCGTCAATAATGGTATGCATGGCGAGATGCAAAATATCATAATTGGGTGAGTTCCTTTTGAAATTAAACTCTGTAGCCCGGTCATTCAGGAAAACATCCCCACCGACAAGATCATGAACGAAAGCAACTTCTTCCAGGACACCGGGAATCGGATAGAGATGATCCCGGTATTGCCTTCGGGAGCCCGGATACAGGTTTGATTCTGCATCTCCAGGGTAGTTTGGTGCGAATGCAAGCAGGCGAAGACCTGACACTTTTTTCCCCGTATCCATGTTTACCAGTAGCGTGGCTGAATTGGAATAGGATATGGAGTGGTTCCTGACCAGGTAAGGTAATCCCTGGTAATCCGGCTCCTGCGAGTCAACCAGGCGGTTTACCAAAATCTCGAAAGGAATGTATGCCAGCTTCTCGTCGGGAACGATGATCAGGTTGTATCCTTTAATGAGTTCCTCGAATGGGCTGATCAGCCTGGTGTATAATCCATGTGAAGCATGGATAAATTGGGTGTAATCCATTTTAACTCCTTCCGAAAAATTACGGTTAGTTAATATTTCACGGATAAACCGTGTGTTGAGATGGAATAGTGAATCAATAAAGACCTGGTGTACGACAAAATGTTTCTTTGTATGCAAAAAGGAGATCAACAACGAATCAGAAACGGTGTATTCCAGAATGGCTTCATCCGGCTTCAGGAAAGCAGCAATATCCTCATGGTTCGTAACCGTTGTATTAAACTTTAACGAGTAATAACCGGGATAATTTTCTTCGAAGAAGTGAATTAACGAATCGATGCGTTTTTGCAAAGAAAAAACATACCCCTCCCAAATTTGCAACCTGTCCCCATTGGGTTTCTCTCTGCCCCTCTCTTCGTGTACCATCTCCTTGTAGGAATTCAGGTCATTTTTTAATGCAAGCTCTTCCTCAATGAGGTGCTCAGGAACTCCTCCCAATTTTTTGGCTTCGATATTTCGAATGGCTGCAAGAAGATTTGCCGATTTGCTTTTTTCAGAGTATTCGAATGCCTTTTCTTTGTAGTGAGGATCGCCGGTATTCCGAAACAGGGTCAGGGAGAGATGGATTATGTTTCGGTAGGTGGTGTATTCGTTCTGAGCAAGGATCATTCTGCTTTCTTCGGTTTGAAAACCCGAACGGATCTCTTCGATCAGTGCATTTGCCAGTTCGAGCGTTGAAAAAGATAATTCTAAACCGGAAAACTCCCCGTTACGGATATACAGTTTTTCAGTAAGGAGTGCCTTTTCTTTCATGCTGATGAGCAATTGCACATTGGATGTAGTCCCTTGGAGATGGGGATTTTTCCTGTAATCTTCGTCGTGAAAATCATCCACCAGGGAGACGATGGATTGCTGGACATACAACAGGGCAGAATCCAGTTCATTCAGTTGGTTAAAATATCTTCCGATGGTGAGGTATGCCCTTGAAGTAGCCGGGTGTTTTGTTCCGAAGAAGTGCAAGCAAAGATCCAGCGCCTTCCTGGAAAGGTTCATCCCCTTTTCATAGTCCTGAAATACCTCTACCATATACATACCGTAGTTCAGGTAGTATCTGGCCAGGTCGATATTTTGCTCCCCTTTGAACTCAATGGTATGTTCAATGGCATTAAGAAAATAGTCGGATGCTTCACTGTAGTTCCCCATTTGCCGGTAGGTTTCCCCGATGTTATTGTAGGTTGAAGACAATTCGATCGATTGCATCCGGAGCTTGGTCTCCAGGCTGCTGAACAACCATTCGAGCGCCTTTTCATACTCGTTGAGTTTCAGATGAATTAACCCGATGTTGTTGTGGATATTGGCAATGTTATCGGGATACCTTTCCTTCTGTTTTTCATAGATCCGCAAAGCCGAATGATAATAGTCCAGGGCTTTCTGGTAATCAGCCTGTTGATCAAAGATAAATCCAATGTTATTATATGCTCCTCCAAGACTGATAAAATCCATACCGTATTTTGCTTCGTAAAGCCGGGCTCCCTTGAGAGTGTAGTGGATTGCCTCCTCATTTCGTCCAAGCCTCTGATAGGTACTTCCGCAATTAATATAAGAAGAGCCGAGCTTCGGATCATCAGGAGAGAAAATTTGTTCTTTCAGATCGATGGATTGTATAAATCCCTCGAGTGCCCTGGTGTAATCACTCAGGTAATAATAACTCCCCCCGAGATTATTATAGATAAAGGATAATGTGTTGTCAGCAATACCAAGATTTTCCCTGATTTGACGGGCTTTTGTAAGGGATTCAATGGCTTCTTTAAAACGCCTCACTCCATAAAAACTGGACCCTCTGGCATAATAAAAATCGGAGAATAATGTATCGTTTGGCTCTATATGTTCTGCCAGGA